>JAYTOR010000132.1:0-8947 GCA_043747685.1 Actinomycetota bacterium | reverse complement strand
AGCGCCGCAAAGACCTCGTCGGCCGGCGGATACACCGGACCGTTGGCACGCTCGGTGGCGACGAACTCCTGGAGCGGCTTCCAGTACGGCTTGGTGAATTCGCCACGCAGGATCGGGTTCCAGTCAGTCGTCACCGCGCCCTCCGACGCTGTCGGCAGCTGTGGCTGATGCTGCGACTTCCGCCGACAGCGTCGTGCGCTTGGCAGGTCACCCCGTCGCCGAAACGAGCCAGCAGGCGGCAGGCATCGAGACGCCGTCGGTGGTGAGCGACTCGCTGAGCCTGGCGAGGACGGCGCGGCGAGCGCGCAGACGTGCCGATTCGTCAGCGCCTGCCATGCCGCGTGCGAGCGGGCCGACCTCGAATGCGGCATCTGCCGCCTCCTCCAGCGTCTCGCCGAGGAACATCGTCGAATCGAGCGGATCAACGGCGACGTTGGTGAAGCCGGCAGCTTCGAGCATCGACGACGTGCGGCCGGAGTCGGCAAAGGCGAACGGTCCCGGCGCGCACGGGTCGAGTATCGGCAGTGCCGTGTTCGCCGGGATGAGGTGTTTCGCCGCCTCGAACGGCGTCGCAGCCCACGCGTTGTCACTCATCTGTCGCCAGCAGACGAAGGCCAGCCGACCGCCGGGGATGAGCGCATTGCGGATGTTGGTGAATGCGCCGATCTGGTCCGAGAAGAACATCACGCCGAAGCGTGAGAAGATCAGATCGCGGTCACGATCGAAGGCGAAGGTCGCAGCGTCGGCCTCGACGAATGTGACGTTGTGTGCCCGATTCCTGGAGGTCGCGACGGCGAGCATCGGTGCCGAGATGTCGACGCCGGTGACAGACCCGTCACGACCGACATGGGTTGCCAATTCGAGCGTCGTCGTCCCGCAGCCGCAGCCGATATCGAGGACCCGTTCGCCGGGCTTGGCAGCGGCAAGTTCCATCACCGCACTCGACAGTTCCCCGAGGCGGCGGTCCATGCGCAGCTGCTCGTCGGCCCACAACTGACCGGTCGCGCCGTTCCAGTACGCGAACTGCATCGAGTTGTCCGCCGGCACCGAGTTGTCCGAGATTGCCATGGCTACTTCGCTTTCGAGATCGATGTGGACGTGGGGATGAACGTCGAGGTGGATGTGGATGACGAAGTGGACGTCGATGCGGCTGTCGTGCTGCGCTGCGTCTCGTTCGGTGTCAGTAGGCCGAGCGTCATGCGGTGGCGGCCGCCACGCTGGAGCAACGTCATCTGCTGGTGATGATGGAACGCCTCGGCGATGATCGGCCGGAAGCCGAAGTCGTGACAGTACCCGGTGACCGTTTCTGTCAGCATCGTCGGGTCTGCCTCGACGAACACCGCCCGATTGTGCAGCGCGTCGTTGGCGAGCGGCATCAGCTCATAGCGGTTTGCGTCGTTGCAGCGGACGATCAGCCCGGCGGACGGATCGTGCAGGAACTGGTCGACGTCGCTCTCGGCGACGGCGATGTCGTCGAGATGCCAGGCGCACCAGGCGCTCAGTGGATCGACGACGGCCAGGCGGACGATGTTCCGTGGCACTGCGAACGGCGAGACATGCGCGGCGACCGTGACGACGATTTCGTCGACCCCAACGGCGGAGACCGGACCCGAGAAGGCGATCACCTCGAGGTCGCCAGCTCGATCGTTCGTTGCGTATCCCGACCGCAAGAAGCCGATCGATCCGAGCAACGCAACGGTCGCATTGAGCGTCGTGGCCGAGGTGACGACGCCGAACGGCGCAGCGGGATTCACAGCATCTACATTGTCATATCAGGTGCCGGCTCCGGGCGGTTCGCCGGCGTTGCCTGAACGGTTCCCTTTGCAAGCAGAGGGCGGCTGATTTTCGAGCCTCCGCGCGTCAGGCCATCTGGCTAGCCTGAGTGCCCTATGACCGGTACCGAACCTTCGACTACTCCCGTCAACATCAAACCACGCTCGCATGACGTCACGACCGGCATGCAGAAGGCGGCTTCGAGGGCGATGCTCCGTGCCGTCGGGATGACCGAGAACGACTGGGACAAGCCGCAGGTGGCGATCGCCAACGCCTGGAACGAGGTCACGCCGTGCAATATGACGCTTCGAAAGCTCGCCGAGCGGGTCAAGGAAGGTGTTCGCGCCGGCGGCGGTTTCCCGATGGAGTTCGGCACGATCACCGTGTCGGACGGCATCTCGATGGGTCACGAAGGGATGCACGCCTCACTCGTGTCGCGGGAGGTGATCACCGACTCCGTCGAGACGGTGATGCACGCCGAACGGCTGGACGGATTCGTCGGCCTCGCCGGCTGCGACAAGTCGATCCCTGCGATGCTGATGGCCGCCGCCCGACTCGACCTCGCAAGCGTTTTCGTCTACAACGGCTCGATCATGCCGGGCAACCACAACGGGGTCGCGACGGACATCACGAGCGTCTTCGAGGCGGTCGGCGCCTGCGCCCTCGGCAAGATTTCCGAGCACGAACTCTTCGAGATCGAGCGCACCGCGTGCCCCGGCGAGGGCGCGTGCGGTGGCATGTTCACCGCCAACACGATGTCGTCGATCGCCGAGGCGATCGGCATGTCGCTACCGGGAACGGCCTCGCCGCCCGCCGTCGACCGCCGTCGCGAGGACGACGCCCGCCGCGCTGGCGAGGCAGTCGTCAACCTGCTTCGCCTCGGCATCACGCCACGCCAGATCATGACCAAGCAGGCATTCGAGAACGCCATCGCCATCACGTCGGCGTTGGGTGGATCGACGAACGCCGTCCTCCACCTGCTGGCGATCGCCAACGAGGCGCGGGTCGAACTCGAACTCGAGGACTTCAACCGCATCGCCGCCCGCGTGCCACACATCGCCGACATGAAGCCTGGCGGCAAGTTCCACATGAGCGACCTCGACCGCATCGGCGGTGTTCCCGTCGTGCTTCGCGAATTGCTCGAGGCCGGCCTGCTGCACGGCGACTGCCTGACGGTCACCGGCAAGACGATGGCCGAGAACCTCGCTGAGATCGACCCACCGAAGCCGGACGGCGTCGTGGTGTATCCACTCGACCAGCCGATCCATTCCGAGGGCGGCATCATCATCCTCACTGGATCACTCGCCCCGAAGGGCTCCGTCGTCAAGGTCGCGGGACTCAGTCGCGACCAGATGGATTTCGTCGGAACGGCTCGAGTGTTCGAGCGCGAGCCGGCGGCGATGGAGGCGATCCTGTCGGGTTCGATCGAACCGGGCACCGTCCTCGTGATCCGGTACGAGGGTCCGAAGGGTGGGCCCGGTATGCGCGAGATGCTGGCGATCACCGGAGCGCTCAAAGGCGCAGGCCGGGGTGCCGACTGCGCACTCGTCACCGACGGCCGCTTCAGCGGAGGAACCTGGGGTTTCTGCATCGGCCACGTCGCCCCCGAAGCCGTCGACGGCGGCCCGATCGCCTTCGTCAACGACGGCGACAAGATCAAGATCGACGTGCACGGCAAGTCGATCGAGGTGCTCGTGTCTTCCGAAGAACTAGCGAAGCGCAAAGTCGGCTGGAAGCCGCTGCAGTCGCAGTACACCACCGGCGTCCTCGGCAAATACGCCCGCCTCGTCCAAGGCGCCGAAACCGGAGCGATCACCAACCCGATCTGACCCCTGAGTGCGTCCTGTCCTGTGCGGGGCCGAGTATCCCTGCCTGGAGCGATGGGTCAGTTTGTGGACGTTGAATCCATTTTTTGCTCCATCGCTCCGGCCTCGACGGGAATAGGGCGCGCATCGCCAGGGTTGGGGCTCAACATGACCATTGTCTATACCGCTGAAGCAACCGCGTGGGGTGGCCGTGAAGGCCGCGCTGCATCCTCTGATGGCGTCGTCGACGTCATTCTCTCGATCCCCAAGGAGATGGGCGGGCCAGGGGGAGCGCACACCAACCCCGAGCAGCTCTTTGCCACGGGCTATGCGGCGTGCTTCCATTCGGCGCTGAAGCTCGTCGCCGGCGGCGACAAGCTCGACGTATCGGAATCGGCGATCACGGCAAAGGTCGGTATCGGCCCGAACGATTCCGGCGGCTTCGGTCTGACCGTCGAGCTGACCGGCGAGCTGCCAGGCCTCTCTTCGGAACAGGCGCACGCCTTGATGGAGAAGGCGCACACGGTATGCCCGTACTCCAATGCCACACGGGGCAACATCCCCGTGACACTGTCCGTCTACGAGGGCTGACCAAGCAATCCTCAGGCGTCGCGTGGAGCGTCCGGGATGTCCACGATCAGGCATCCTGGCCGCCAGTCCGGCAGTCGGCTGACGATCGTGCCATGCGGGTCGATGAGGGCGGCGATCCCGGGGACGTCTTCGCTGATCGTGGAACCGGCCTGCGCCGCCATCGCCACCCACACGCCGTGTTTCGCCGGTTGGTGCCGTGCATCGGGTGAGGCCAGCCGACCACGCGAGGCCGGATTGCGCTTCTGCATCGCTGGTCCTTCGGCCGTAGAGCCCAGGCGCTGAGCAGAACACAGCCACATCGGCGCCGGCCGCGACGGCTGCCCGCCACGTGAAGTCGACCGTCGACTCAGCGCAGATGACGACACCGAGGCGGTGGCCTCCGAGGTCAAACGTAGTGGTGTTGACGTCCGCTACGAATCCGGCTTCGTCGTCGGCGATGTGGCGCTTGCGTTGAACGGCAACGACGGCACCATCGACAGCGACGACCTGAGTGATGTGCAGTCGTTCAACCGATGCGCCAGCGGTTCGTTCACCGAGGCCGAACACCGCACCAATGCCGAGTTCGCTTGTCGCCCTGACGAGTTCGTTGATCTGTTGGACTGCCGCCAGCATCACGCGCATCGACGAACCGCCAGCCCCCAGTTCAGGGTGTTGTCCACGGCATGAGTCTGGCGCCGGGCCGTCGACGTGCAGCGCCGGTTGCGAGGCAGTGAGTCCCTGTGGTCGTGTCGGTGGATAACTCACGGCGTCGCGCGAGGTGGCTCGGATAGCGTAATGAGTCGTGCAACACCGTCGGCTCGTCCTCACGTTCGGCCTACTGACGGCGCTGTTCGCTGCCGGCTACGGCGTGATGTTCACGGTGCTCGACAACTTTCGCGATACGTACCACATCGCCGAGAGCTCACTCGGGTTGATCGTCGCGGTTGGCTTCTTCGCTTCCTTTGCCGCCCAGGTCCTCTTTGCTCCGCTCGCCGATCGCGGCCACGCCCGGCAGCTTGTGTTCGTCGGCATGGTGCTCAATATCGTCGGGCTGATGGCGATGGCCGCAGGCAAGACGGTCGTCGTGCTGATGCTCGCGCGGATCGTCATGGGTCTCGGGGCGGGGTGTGCTCAGCCGGCGTTGCGCAGGATCATCATCCTCGCCGATCCCGACAATCTCGGGAGCAACATCGGGCGTCTGCTCGCTGCCGACGTCGCCGGATTCGCCGCCGGCCCGGCGATCTCGGCGATACTCGTCGGCCCTTTCGGTATCCCGGCTCCGTTCCTGGTCATCGCCGCAGCGACAGTCGCCTGCATCCCGATCATCATGCGGGTGAAAGTCAACGAGACGGTGCTCGCCGATCAGCCGCCGGCCCGTTTCGCCTTCGACCTGCTGCGCAATCGTGCCTATGTCGGTGCGGTCTGTTTCGGTGCTGCCGTCTTCTTGATGATCGGCACATTCGATTCGTTGTGGGTGCTGGTGCTCGATGATCTGAGGACCGCCGACTGGATCGCCAATCTCGGCATCACCCTGTTCGCCCTGCCGCTGATCTTTCTCGGCTCGATCGGAGGCCGCATGTCGCAACGGGTCGGACCGTTCCGCATCGGCACGATCGGACTGCTGGCGGGCGCCGGCTTCATGTTCGCTTACGGCCGCCTGCCGACCGGCGGAGCGATGTTCGTGGTGTCGATGGTGCACGCCTTCAGTGACGGGATGACCGTTTCCAGCTCCGGGGTCGCCGTCGGAATGATCGCCCCGAAGGAGCGTCAGGCCGGAGCGCAGGGCCTGCTCGGCGGCGTCGAGACGCTCGTCGGCGGCATTGCTGCCATCGTCGCCGGACGGCTGTACCAGAGTGATGGCCGAGCAACCGCCTACACCGCCTGCGCCATCGGCATGGTCGTGCTGGTCGGCATCGGTCTGGCCTGCGTCGGCCCAGCCTGGTCAACTCGCCCGGCCCTCGAATCCGAGGCCTCCCCAACCGCTGCGACAACACCCAAGCCGACGACGTCTCCCGCAGCCGCACGCACTCGCTCGTAGTCGCTGACCTCGCCGCTGCTGCCGACCAACGACCGCCGAACCCCCACCCAGCTGTGTGGATTCTTTTCGGCGCACCCGTCCCCAACTCGAACACTCTGCGCAGGTCGCGCGCCGAAGGCCCAGCGGAGCGAGGAGGAAGTGAGCGCCAGCGAACGGACGACTAACCCGCCACAGAACTAGTACATCCAGGGGTACGGGGACCAGTCGGCGTCGCGCTTTTCCAGGAACGAGTCGCGGCCTTCTGCTGCTTCGTCGGTGGCGTAGGCGAGGCGCGTTGCCTCTCCGGCGAAGACCTGCTGGCCGACGAGACCGTCGTCGATCAAGTTGAAGGAGAACTTCAACATGCGCTGCGCCGTCGGCGACTTGCCGTTGATCAGACGTCCCCACTCGAGCGCCGTCGTCTCCAGATCTGCGTGCGGGACGACACGATTGACTGCGCCGAGCGCGTGCATCTCGTCTGCGCTGTATTCCATACCGAGGAAGAAGATCTCCCTGGCGAACTTCTGACCGACCTGCCGGGCGAGGTAGGCGGATCCGAACCCGCCGTCGAAGCTGGCGACGTCTGCGTCTGTCTGCTTGAACTTGGCGTGCTCGCGGCTCGCCAATGTCATGTCGGCGACGACATGCAGGCTGTGGCCACCGCCGGCGGCCCAGCCGGGTACGACGGCGATCACGATCTTCGGCATGAAGCGGATCAACCGTTGGACTTCGAGGATGTGCAGGCGTCCGGCGCGGCCGCGGTCGATCGTCTCGGCGGTCGTGCCCTCTGCGTACTTGTAGCCGTCCTTGCCGCGAATTCGCTGGTCGCCGCCGGAACAGAACGCCCAACCGCCGTCCTTCGGCGAAGGGCCGTTCCCGGTCAGCAGGACGCAACCGACATCGGTGCGCTGCCTGGCATCGTCGAGGGCGATGTACAACTCGTCGACCGTGTGCGGCCTGAAGGCGTTGCGCACCTCCGGCCGGTTGAAGGCGATACGGACGGTGCCGTGGGCGACGGCCCGGTGATAGGTGATGTCGGTGAACTCGAACCCCTCGACCACCCGCCACAGCATGGGATCGAAGATCTCCGAGACGAAGCCCTCAGGACGCGCCGGTGACTGCTCAGTAGCTGATCCGCTCATGATTCGAAGCTAGTGGAGCGATGTGGTCGCGCCGCTGGTCAGGCGTGGCGGTCAGGCCTGGTGGTCGGCTCGCTTGACGAACTTCCAGGCCAGCGGTGCGGCGCCACCGGCGATCAGCACCTTGATCGAGTCGCCGACGATGAACGGCGTCATCCCGAGGCTGATGGCGTTGGTTTGACCGTTGGCGACCGGGACGCCGAGCGAATGCGCCAGCCATGCAACGCCGAAGGCGTAGATGATGGCCGTGCCGAACAGCATCGCCGGCAACGAGGTGGCCAGATTGCGGTCCTGTTTGCGCTCTGCGAGGTAGCCGACGACTGCGGCGGCAACGACAAAACCGGCGAGGTAGCCGGCCGTCGGGCCGGTTGCGACCTTCCAGCCGGCGTGGATGCTCGAGCCGGTCTTGTCTCCCGCAAACCACGGGAACGGCATCACGATGCCGAGTATCCAGTACAGGCCCTGACTCAGCGCGCCGCGGCTCCAGCCGAGTGCGGTACCGGCGAGCAACACGCCGAGTGTCTGACCGGTGATCGGCACGGGGGTGAAACCGAGGTGGATACGGACCTGCGCGAGGAGTGCCGTCAGCAGGGTGAAACCGAGCACTGTGGCGACCTCGGAAGTGATGCGTGTCGTGCGGTTGGCGGAACGGGGGATCGCGTCGACAATGGTGCGGGGCGTGAACGTTGCAGTCACGGAACGCCTTTCTGGAGTGGGCGGGGGGACCCACGAAGCTAGTCGGGCGCCAGACCAGAGGGCCAACCGACTCGAACGTGTCATCCGTCTCGCCATCGTTCCAAGCCACCGTTTACGCAGGCACCGAATGTTGCAGCATCTGCAACCTTTCGTACCTGCGTCGAATGGTGAGGCGGATGGCAGTCAAGCGGCGAGGCGGATGACGATCTCGACCCTTCGGTTGAAGTGGCGGCCTTCGAGATTCGGACTTCCGTCGGCGTTCGTCTCGCTGACGAGGGGCTCGGTGTTCGCCAGCCCGACAGCAATGACCGACGTTGCGAGAATGCCGTGGGCGAGGAGGTACGCCTGCACGGTCTCTGCCCGCTTCGTCGACAGTGCCTGGTTTGCAGCCACCGTCCCGACGCCGTCGGTGTGGCCGCGAACCTGGACCGCGCCGTTCGGGAAGTCGATGTTGATCGCCCGGATCGCTGCGTCCATCGTCTCGAAGCTGTTGATCACTCCGCTTCCGCTGGCGAACAGGCCGTCGGTGTTGAAGACGATGATCCTGACCTTGGCGCTGCCGGCATCACGGGCATCGAGCAGGCTGCCGGAGAGACTCTCGAACTCGGCTACGGCCTCGCCCGGTAGGCGAAAAAGCGAGTTGGCCAGCAGTGTCGTGCCTTCGGGCGGCTCGTTTGCCGAAATGATCGAGCACGGGATGCGGAGCACCAAGCCGGCACCGAAGTCCTGGGTCCCGCACGTCGGATCGGGTCGGCCGTCGCCGTCGTAATCGTCGAGTCCTGCTGTTGCCCCGGGGGGAAGCGTCGTGGTGTCAGGGTCAGCCTGAGTGGCCTGAGTGGCCTGAGTGGCCTGAGTGGCCTGAGTGGCCTGAGTGGCGTCGGCCGTCGACGTATCCGAGACCGCCGCGGAGGCGACGGCCGGGGAGGCTTCCGTCGAGTCGGCAGATG
>JAYTOR010000131.1:0-3385 GCA_043747685.1 Actinomycetota bacterium | reverse complement strand
GCGTGCGAAGCAAACAGGACGTTCAGTCGACGATACGACGGCCTTCGAGTGCCCGACCCAGTGTCAACTCATCGGCATATTCGAGGTCGCCACCGACGGGCAGGCCGCTGGCGATACGGCTCACCGTCAGCCCGAGCGGCTTGATCAGCCGAGCCAGGTACATCGCCGTTGCCTCGCCTTCGACGTTCGGGTTCGTGCACAGGATGATCTCCTGCACGGTGTCCGAGCCGAGACGCCGAAGCAGTTCGCGGATCTTCAATTGTTCCGGGCCGACGCCGTCGATCGGGCTGATCGCCCCCATCAAGACGTGGTAACGGCCGCGGAATTCGCCGGTACGTTCGACGGCGATGATGTCCTTCGCCTCTTCGACGACACACAGAACGGTCTGATCGCGGCGCGGATCGGTGCAGATCGAACACAGTTCGTCTTCGGAGACGTTGAAGCACTGCTCACAGAAACGCACGCGTGCCTTCGCCGTGATGATCGCGTTCGCCAATCGTTCGGCATCTTCGGTCGGCAGCTTGAGCAGATGGAAGGTGATGCGTTGCGCCGACTTCGGGCCGATGCCCGGCAGGCGCCCGAGTTCATCGATGAGCGCCTGCACCGCCTGCGCATAAACGGCGGCCATGTCAGCTCTCTTCGCTGAGGGTCACGCCGGGAAACGCTGCGGTGATCCGATCGATCGGTGACATCACTGGAACCTTGGGAGCGTCGACCAAGGCCCCGAGATCGACATCGTCGTCTGCCTCGGGTTGCGACATCACAGCGATAGGCGAATCCGATTGCGCCTGCCCCGAGCCCGTCGCCGAGCCGATCGTCAGCGACAGGCGCACGCTGGAGCCCAGCCGAGTCGACAGCGCTGCCTCGACTTCCTTGCGGTTTTCCTCACCTTTGGCGCGCAGCCGGTCGCTCGGGAAGACGAACGTGGCGACGCCGTCGGCGATACCGACCAATTGCCCGCTACTGAACACGCCCTTGGCAAGCGGCCGCAGCGTTGCACTGACCGCCTGCCACATCTCGTTGCCGCCGCCGCTGGGCGACAACACGATTGGACCTTCGTCGTGACCCGCTGCGGATATACCTGCAGGTGTTCCCTGCCGTACCGGTTGCGGTGCAGTGTCAGCCAACGAAACAGGGGGCCTGTCGGAGGCGGGAGGCGTTGCCCGTGCCGTCGGCTCGTCGTCGGGGACCGACGCGAGGTGGGGGCTCTCCGACGACGGTCTGGCGGCACCGGTCGACGGATCGCGCCGCGCCCGGGAACCGAACGCCGCACGAGGTGCGGACCCGACCGTCGCAGCGGTGGCAACGCCGGACGCTTGGTATGCGGGCGTCGGACCCGATCCAGTCACCGGCTGGCTGGCGGCGGCAACGGCGCGTTCCAGTTTGGCGATGCGTGCCGTCAGTTCGGCGAGTCCGCTCTCGACCGACGGGTTGGTCAGTTTGACGAGCGCAACCTCGAGCAGCACGCGCGGATCGGGCGCATGACGCATCTCGACGAGTATCGCGCCGAGTGTCTCGATCGCCCGGACAGAGAGCGGTGCACCGAGGCGTTCGGCGAGCCGGCCGACCTCGGCGGCGCGGTGATCCGTCAGGGAGACGAGTTCTGGTGCCATCAGACAGAGGAAACAGTCGCGGAGGTGGGCGACGATCGATTCCGTCAACACCCTCGAATCGCGACCCTGGCGGATCGAAGCAGCGACAGCGGCGAGCGCCCTGCCGGGATCGGTTTCGATCAACGACTCGATGAACTCGTCGAGTGGGGTCTCGTCAGGTGCGACCCCTCCGCTCGCCAGGACGACTTCGAGTTGGGAGATCGTGTCACGCGCCGATCCGCCACCCTGGCGCAGTACGGAGTCGAGCGCTGCTTCGTCCAAGTCGAGGTGGGCGTCGGATGCCAGCCAGCGGATGTGATCGGCCATGACATCCATCGCCAGCAGATGGAACTGGAACGGCTGGGTGCGCGAGCGGATGGTCTCGCTGACTTTCTGCGGATCGGTCGTCGCCAATACGAACACGACGTGCGGTGGCGGCTCCTCCAACGTTTTCAGGAGCGCGCCCTCAGCGCCCTTGGAGAGCATGTGGACCTCGTCGAGGATGTACACCTTGTGCCGTCCGGGCGTGCCGAGCATTGCCTTGTCGATCAGTTCGCGCATCGCCTCGACGCCGTTGTTGCTGGCGGCGTCCAACTCGTGGACGTCGAAGCTCGTGCCGGCCTCCACAGCAATGCACGAAGCGCACTCGCAACACGGCTCGCCATCCTGCGCATTTTCGCAGTTGAGTACTTTTGCGAGGATGCGTGCCGTCGACGTCTTGCCGGTCCCTCGCGGTCCGGAGAACAGATAGGCATGCCCTTGGCGGCCATTGGCAACGGCATTGCGCAGTGCCGTGGTGACGTGATCCTGTCCCTTGACTTCGCTGAAACGGCGGGGCCGATAGCGGCGGTAGAGCGACTGGGTGGCCATGGCGGCGAGCCTACCGAGTGGCAATGACACGAGACTTCAGTGCTCGCGAAGTACCGTTCTCGTAACCATGAACCGGCGTCTGCTTTCTCGCCTCCTTTTTGCACTCGTTTTGGTGACGGCCTTGGTCGGCGTCGGGGGTGGGGAGGCACACGCTGCAGCGCAGTTGTCGCCGAAGTCCGTACCGACGATCGGCGCGACCGTCGCCACCGCTCCGTCGGAATTGCACATGTTCTTCAGCCAGCGATTGACTGCCGCACCGACGATCGTCATGACCCAGACAACGCCTGCCGGCGGCATCATTCCCCTTGGTGCCGCAGTGATGGGCAAGACCGCAGCCGAGTGGACGTATCCGATCACGCTCGCATTGTCGCCAGGCGTCTACAACGAGGTACTGACCGGCACCGTCAATACGACGAACGTGCTGACGATCACCGGTACGGCGGCGGCGACGCCAGGTGCCGTGCCGATCACGACGCCCCCGACGGTGCCGAAGACAGCGGCGAAGACCACGTCGAAGACCGCCGTTGCGGTCACGGTCGTCAATGTGACAGTGGTGCCGGCGGCAGGTGGTGCTTCCAGTACCGACACATCGGCGCCTGGGTCTGCGACGTCCGTCAAGACCGACGCCGTCCATTCGACGAGCGACAGCGGTTCCGGAGCAGCCGACCTGGTCGGTGCGATCGGTAGATGGTTGACCTATCTCGGCCTCTCGGCGCTGTTCGGTGGCCTGCTGCTGATTGCCATCGCCTGGCCGGAAGGCGTCGAATTCATTCTGACGGTTCGCTTCTTCCGTCTCGCCTGGGTCGGAGCGATCATCGGTTCGGTGTTGACGGTCATCTCGCTGACGGCGATCATCAAGGGTGTGTCCGTCGGCAGCGCCGTCAGTCCGAGCGCATGGTTCGACATCAAGAGCGACGGTGAGG
>JAYTOR010000130.1:0-2485 GCA_043747685.1 Actinomycetota bacterium | reverse complement strand
GCATCGCCTTGACCGCCGCCACCGCACAGCGCCGCCGCCCCGAATCCGCCGCCACGACGGCGCAACTCGTGCAGGATTGTCAGCGCCAGCCGGTTTCCGCTCATCCCGATCGGATGTCCGAGGGCGATCGCCCCTCCGTTAACGTTGACGATCTCGTCGCTGATGCCGAGTTCAGCCATCGAGGCGATCCCGACGGCAGCGAACGCCTCGTTGATCTCGAAAATCGATATGTCGGCGATGCTCTTACCGGCGCGGGCCAGCGCCTTGTTGATGGCGTTGCTCGGCTGGTGCAGCAGGCTTGCATTATCAGGGCCGGCGACCATGCCGTAGCTGAGGACACGGCCGAGCGGAGTGACACCGCGGGCCTGTACGGCGCGTTCGCTCATCATCACGACCGCCGATCCGCCGTCGCTGATCTGCGAGGCGTTCGCTGCAGTGATCGTCCCTGCCTTGTCGAAAGCAGGCTTCAGTCCGGCGAGCGACTCCATCGTCGTCCCTGGACGGACACCTTCGTCGGTCTCGACGAGCATCGGATCACCCTTGCGTTGCGGGATCGGCACGGCGATGATCTCGTCGTTGAAACGGCCGGCCTTGATCGCTTCTGCGGCACGCTCGTTGGACTTCATCGCCAAGTCGTCCTGCTGTGCCCGCGTGATGTTGCCTGCCGTATAGCGCTCGGTGCCGAGGCCCATCAGGCAGGCGTCGAAGGCGCACCACAGACCGTCCTTGATGATCGCGTCGGCGAGTTCGGTGTTGCCGTAGCGGAAACCGCCGCGAGCGCCCTGGGCGAGGTACGGGGCGTTGGTCATCGATTCCATGCCACCGGCGATCACGATGTCGGCTTCCCCGGCAGCGATCATCTGATCGGCGAGGTAGATCGTGTTGAGACCCGACAGGCAGACCTTGTTGATGTTGATCGCCGGGACGCTCATCGGGATGCCGCCCTTGACGGCAGCCTGGCGCGATGGCACCTGGCCCTGGCCGGCCATTAGCACCTGGCCCATGAAAACGTGCTCGATGTCCTCACCGGAGACGCCAGCCCGCTGCATCGCCGCGGCGATGGCGATGCCGCCGAGATCGGCGGCGGACAGCGAGGCGAGCACACCACTCATCTTTCCGATCGGCGTACGGGCACCAGCGACGATGTAAGAACCAGGCATGGCACGAACGCTAGCTCGAATAGTTACCGGCAGGTAACTCGAAGCTATCGTCGGACCCTCATGAACGAGATGCCCGAAATGAAAGCGATACTCGAAGCCATCCAGTCGGGTGCGAGCGGAGACGAGATCGCCGCAATCGGTGTGCCGGCCAGCTACCGCGCCGCCTTCGTTCGTCGAGAGGACACGCAGATCTTCGAGGGTCTCGCGTCGGCCGACAAGGACCCGCGCAAGAGCGTGCACATCGGCGAGGTCGCCACGCCAGAGTTGGCACCTGACGAGGCCTATGTCGCGGTGATGGCCAGTTCGATCAACTTCAACACGGTCTGGACGTCGATCTTCGAGCCACTTTCGACGTTCGGGTTCCTCGACCGCCTCGCACGCGAGAGTGTGTGGGGCGCCCGCCACGCGCTGCCCTATCACATCATCGGCTCGGATGCGGCCGGCGTCGTCGTGCAGGTGGGCTCGGCCGTCCGCAACTGGACGCCCGGCGATCGGGTGACAGTGCACTGCAACCACGTCGACGATCAGGATCCGTCGGCGCACGACGACTCGATGCTCGCCGCCAACCAGCGGATCTGGGGCTTCGAGACGAACTTCGGTGGGCTCGCCGACCTCACCGTCGTCAAGGCCAACCAGTTGATGCCGAAGCCGACGCATCTGACGTGGGAGGAAGCTGCGGTCAACGCGCTGTGCAACTCGACGAGCTACCGCATGCTCGTCGGACGCAACGGAGCTCGGATGAAGCAGGGCGACAGCGTGCTGGTCTGGGGAGCGAGCGGTGGTATCGGCGGGTATGCCGTTCAGTACGTCCTGAACGGTGGTGGAACCCCGATCGGTGTCGTGTCGTCGCCTGAGAAGGCAGCGCTGCTCAACGCCATGGGTGTCGAAGCGGTGATCGACCGACGTGCAGAGGGCTACCGCTTCTGGAAGGACGAGCACACCCAGGACGAGTCGGAGTGGCGTCGCTTCGGCAAGAAGATCCGCGAACTGGTCGGCGACGACGTCGACATCGTCTTCGAGCACCCAGGCCGCCAGACGATGGGCGCTTCGATCTTCGCCTGCAAGCGCGGCGGCACGGTCGTGACCTGCGCAGCGACGTCGGGGTACATGGTCGAGTTCGACAACCGACATTTCTGGATGAAGTTGAAGAACCTCAAGGCCTCGCATTTCGCCAACTACGCCGAGGCGTGGGCGGCGAACAAACTGATCAACGACGGCCGCATCCAGCCGCTGCTCTCGGCGGTGCACACGCTGGAGGAGACAGGCGAGGCGGCGTTGAAGATCCATCGCAACGAACACGAGGGCAAGATCGGCATCCTCTGCCT
>JAYTOR010000129.1:0-19527 GCA_043747685.1 Actinomycetota bacterium | reverse complement strand
GGACAATCTCGTTGCACAGCTCGATGCGATGAAAGGTGAGGTCCATGACGACTGAGCCGCCGATGTCGACGGATCGTTGTCCGGTGCTCGACGCGGGTGCCGTGATCAAGATCGCGCGTGGCGACCGAGCAGTGAGGCGCCGGCTCGAGAAGGCACGGGTCCGTGGGGTCGAGATGTTCGTACCGGCGGCCGTCGTTGCCGAAACCGTCCGTGGTTCTGGGCCACGAGATGCTCCGGTCAATCTTGTCATCAGTTCGACGGACGGTGTAAGCCTTCTCGACGAAGCGACCGCCCGTCGAGCCGGTCGGCTCCTGGGTGAATCCCGGTCGAACTCCATAGTTGACGCTCTCGTCGTCGCTGAGGCGCTGGCGCGACGACCCTGTTCGATCCTTACCGGCGACCCAACCAATCTGTCGGTGCTTCTCGGCGCCCACCGCGGGGTCCGCATCGTACCGATCTGATCTCATTCTCTCGACGGGGCGCTTTCGAGGGAGCGAACACGCGGTACTCTCGAACGACACGTTTGTAGTTCGAGACGTAAACAGAGAAGCAGATCGTTGAGCGGAGGAGGCTGGCATCATGGGTGATTCGTTCACACATCTGCATGTCCATACCGAGTATTCGATGCTCGACGGTGCTGCCCGCCTGGACGAACTCGTCGCCAAGGCAGCGGCGGACGGCCAACCGGCACTCGGGATCACCGATCACGGCAACATGTACGGGATCCTCGACTTCTACAAGGCGTGCAACAACCAGGGCGTCAAGCCGGTCCTCGGGATCGAGGCCTACATGGCCCACGACACCCGTTTCGAACGGCCGGCGCGTCGTGGACGGATCGACGATTCCGGTGGTGACATCGAGGGCGGCAAGAAGCTCTATTACCACCTCACGCTGCTCGCCGAGTCGAATGAGGGCTACCGCAATCTCATCCAGCTGTCGTCGTTGGCGTTCATGGAGGGTTACTACTACAAGCCGAAGATCGACTGGGAACTGCTGGAGAAGTACCACGGGGGGCTGATCGCCACGACCGGGTGCCTCGGCGGTCACGTGCTGCAGTCGTTCCTCAACGGCGACCACAAGGGTGCGCTTGCCAAGGCCGGCCGCCTGCAGGACATCTTCGGCAAGGACAACCTCTTCGTCGAACTCCAGGACCACGGGCTGCAGGCGCAGCGCGACACCAACCCGCTGCTGATCGACCTCGCCCGCAAGATCGGTGCCCCGCTGTTGGCGACGAACGACTCCCACTACACCCATCGCGAAGACCACACCAGCCACGATGCCCTGCTCTGTGTCCAGACCGGTGCGCTGATGAGCGACCCGAAGCGCTTCAAATTCGAAGGCGAGGAGCACTACCTCAAGAGCTCGTCGGAGATGCGCACACTGTTCCGAGATTTTCCGGAAGCCTGCGACAACTCGTTGTGGATCGCAGAGCGTGCCGACGTGACGATCGAGTTCGGCAAGCCGTTGCTGCCGAACTTTCCACTGCCGCCCGGCTTCGACAACGATGCCGCCTACCTGGAACATCTGACGTGGCTGGGTGCCGCGCAGCGCTGGGGCGACGTCCTCGGCAGCGATGTCGTCGAGCGGATCTCCTACGAGCTCAAAGTCATCGCCGACATGGGTTTCAGCTCCTACTTCCTGATCGTCTGGGATCTCATCAAGCACGCCAAGGACGCCGGAATCCGCGTTGGCCCCGGCCGTGGCTCCGCCGCTGGGTGCGCCGTCGCCTACTCCCTCAAGATCACCGATCTCGATCCGATCAAGTACGACCTGATCTTCGAACGATTCCTCAACCCGAGCCGCATCTCGATGCCGGACATCGACATGGACTTCGACTCGCGATACCGGGACGAGATGATCCGCTACGCAGCGGACAAGTACGGACGCGACCACGTCGCCCAGATCGTTACCTTCTCGACGATCAAGGCGCGAGCCGCTGTCCGTGACGCGGCACGGGTGCTCGGACTCCCGTACGGCATCGGCGACAAGGTCGCCAAGGCGATGCCGCCACTCGTCATGGGCCGAGATACGCCGCTCAAATACTGCTTCGAGGAAGCCGACAAATACCGCGACGGCTACAAGGCGGCCGGAGAGTTGCGAGCGATGTACGACCTCGACCCGGAGGTCAAACGCGTCGTCGACGTCGCCAAAGGACTCGAAGGACTGCGGCGCCAGGACGGCATCCACGCCGCCGCCGTCGTGATCACCAAGGACCCGCTGACGACGTACCTGCCGATCCAACGCAAACCGGAACCCGGCGGTGACCCGACGAATGCACCCGTCGTCACGCAATACGAGATGCATGGCGTCGAGGATCTCGGGCTGTTGAAGATGGACTTCCTCGGGCTGCGCAACCTCGACGTGATCTCCGACTCGCAGAGGATGATCAGAGCGACGAGAGACCCCGATTTCGACATCGACACGATCAGCCTCGAAGATCCACCGGTCTACGAAATGCTCGGGCGCGGCGACACCATCGGCGTGTTCCAGCTGGAATCAACGCCGATGAGGGCGCTGCTGCGGGCCGTCGCTCCCACCGACTTCGGCGACGTCAGTGCCGTGCTTGCGCTGTATCGGCCAGGTCCGATGAGCGCCAACATGCACTACGACTATGCCGACCGCAAGAACAACCGCAAGCCGGTCGAGTTCTTCCACGCCGACGCCGAGGCCGTGCTGTCGGACACCTTCGGGCTGATGATCTACCAGGAGTCGGTCATGCGCGTCGCCCAAAAGTTCGCTGGTTACACCCTCGCCGAGGCGGACAACCTGCGCAAGGCGATGGGCAAGAAGTCACGTGAGGTCATGGCTGCGGCACGGGCCGCATTCGAGAGCGGGTGCGAGACGACGGGCTACGGCGACACGCTCGGCAAGGAACTGTTCGACGTCATCGAGAAGTTCGCGGACTATGCCTTCAACAAGAGCCATACGTACGGCTACGGGCTCGTCACCTACCAGACGGCGTTCCTCAAGGCGCACTACCCGATCGAGTACTTCTCATGCCTGCTGACGAGCGTCAAGTCGACCCTCGACAAGGCGGCCATCTACCTGGCCGACTGCAGGGCATCGTCGATCCGCGTCCTCAACCCGGACATCAACCTGTCGCTGATGGACTTCGCGCCGTTGCCGTTGGCGCAGATGCCCGCACATATCTCGCTCCCACCCGGCGCACCCGGGGCGATCACCTTTGGGCTGTCGGCCGTCCGCAACGTCGGTGCAGGCCTCGTCGAGGGGCTGCTCGCCGAACGCGACAAGGCCGGTCCGTTCACGAGCTTCTACGATTTTGCCGAGCGGGTCCCCGAACCGGTACTCAACAAGCGGACCGTCGAATCGTTGATCAAGGCCGGAGCCTTCGATTCGCTCGGGCATCACCGCAAGGGGCTGATGACCGTCTTTGAACAGATCATCGATTCGACTGTCGTACGCCGTCGTGAACGCGACCAGGGCGTCATGAGCCTGTTCGGTGATATCGGCGCGTCCGCCGGCGGCGGCTTCGACGAGCGCGTCACGATCCCGGAGATCGAATTCGACAAGACGCAGCGCCTGCGTTTCGAAAAGGAAATGCTTGGATTGTACGTGTCGGACCATCCGTTGATGGGCATCGAGACGGCGCTGCGCCGCAAGGTCGACTGCATGATCGGCGAACTGAGCGAGCGCGAAGAGGGCTCGATGATCACGATCGGCGGCGTCATCACCAACCTCGCCCGTAAGTACACAAAACGGGGTGACATGATGGCGACATTCGTGCTCGAAGACCTCCAGGATTCCGTCGAGGTCACCGTCTTCCCGCGAATGATGACCGAACAGGGCCACAAGTTGGCCGACGACGCCGTCGTCACGATTCGCGGCCGGATCGACAAGCGCGATGACACCGTCAGCTTCATGGCGTCGGAAGTGACGGTCGTCGAAGGACTCGATGCCAACGCTCCACCGTTGCACCTGCGCATGCCGCTGCACTCGATCACCGAGTTCCGCATGGCGCAGTTGAAGAAGATCCTCCGCGACAATCCGGGTGACTCGATGGTCATCCTGCACATCGGCGACAACAAGGTCGCCCACCTACCGGACGACTTCGGTGTCAACCTCGATCGCGTCGTCGGCGAACTCCGCGTCGTCTTCGGCCACGACGTTCTCTAGTCGAGTCGCCACGACTCTGATAGCCCTGTTTGTGCCGATGACATGCGAAAATAGCGGAATGTGGCCGACAGATCCACGTTCGCTTCCCGCAAACGGTGAATTTGCTGGCAAAATGGGAGTTCGCATTTGCCGGACACCCGTCCGGCCGACACCAACGCCGGGGAGCGGTCACCAACGATGGCGATCCAGGTCATTACCAGGGATAGTTCAGCACTTACCGACGCCGATCTCGACGAGATGGGTTCTATGGGGGGAGCGTTCGATATCGGCGCGCTCTCGAAAGCCAAGGATTCGTGGGTGCTGTGCACCATTGCGAGGGTCGACGAGCGGCTGCACGGGATCTCGTTTTCGACGCTCGAGCGCATCGGCGGAACGCCCTGTGTGCTGCTGGGATTGATGAGCGTACGCCGCAATTCCAAGCGCGACCAGGTACTCAAGGGTTTGATGGGTGAGGCCTACCACCGCGCGCTGATGGCGTTCCCGGACGAGGACGTCGTCGTCGGTACGCGGTTCGTCGAGGCCGGGGCGGTGGAGGCATTCAAGTCGTTGTCGGAGGTCATTCCCCGCCCGGGTCATCGTGCCGTCGGCGAGGAGCGGGCGTGGGGCCGCCGTCTGGCAAAGCGCTTTGCAGTCGACAGCGCGTACGACGAGCAGTCGTTCGTCGTCAAGACCAACGGCCAGTCAGGTTTCCTCGACTTCGAATCGTCGAAGCCGGACAAGGTCACGCCGGAAGTCGCCGGTCTGTTCGACACCGTCGTGCCCGCCAAGGGCGGTGTGTTGATCGTTCACGGTTGGACGATGGCTGAGGATCTCGTCAAGCTCGGTAAGCGCGTCTAGGCGCCATCGCTGTGCCGGCAGCGGGGCCTGTCAACGGACTCGAACGGCTGATCCGCAGTCGGCGGATGACTCGCTCGTTCACGAGCGAGTCGATCGGCTACGAACTCCTCGACGCTCTCCTTGACGTCGCGCGACGTGCGCCGTCAGCAGGGTTCAGCCAGGGCGTGCACTTTCTCGCACTCTCCGGAGCGGCCACGTCGACGTTCTGGGACGTGACCGGTTCCGGTGAATGGTTTTCCGCAGATCATCCAGGTCTGCTCAACGCTGCGGCGATCGTCTTGCCGCTCGCCGATTCCGCTGCCTACACCACCCGCTACGCCGAGCAGGACAAGATCGGTGCAGGACTTGCCGAGGCGGCGAACTGGCCCGTGCCGTACTGGCTGACGGATGCTGCAATGGCGACCCAGCAGTTGCTGCTGCTTGCCGAGGAAGCGGGACTCGGAGCGCTGTTTTTCGGGATCTTCCGCAACGAGGCGCTGCTGCTGGAAAATCTCGGCGTGCCGGCGGGGATCACCGCGATCGGGGCTGTGGCCCTCGGCTATCGCAGCGCTGACGACGTGCCGTCAGGTTCCCCGCAGACCCGTACGCGGGCGGCTGCCTCGCGCGTCATCCATCACGACCACTGGTGACGCTCGTCAGGAGATCACGGTCATCTGCGTAGGTCAGACGCTCGATCGCCTCGGCAATCGGAAGCCACACCCGTTCGTCGACCTCGTCGTCGAGCATGATCCGCTGGTCGTCGCCGAGATGGCGCATGTTCCAGAAGAGCACGTACTTCTGGCGGCCCTCGACGGGGTAGGAGACAGCGCCGGCGAAGTCGAGCGGTTCGCACGACACGCCGAGCTCCTCCGCCACCTCGCGCAACGCTGCATCGAGTATGGATTCCCCGGTTTCGATGTGACCCTTCGGCAGGCTGCAGTCGCCGCCATACCGGGACCTCGTGACGAGCCCGATGTGCTCGACGCCCTCGATGAGCCGCCAGACGATGCCGCCGGCACAGAGGACGTCGGATTTCGAGAGCTTCATGCGAGTGCTTCGATCTGGGTGATGAGCGCTTCGACCGACTCGACCGGCGCCTGGCAGGTGTAGTTCTGGCAGACATAGGCGAAGCCGTCACGCCGCGCATCCCAGAGCGGCGAATCGTACGGCTCGCCCCAGGCGAGCACGCAGTTCGGCAGATACCGCTGCTGCAACGCCGACACGAGGTCTGGGCGGTCACCGATGACGGCAATCTCGGCAATTCCCCTGGCCCGTGACTCGTAGGCGCCGAGCAGATGGCTGAACGCCGACGGGGCCGAGGCGACGACACCCGCAGCCAATTGCACGATCTGATCGGCGTGATTCGCATAACGCGCCTCTCCGGTCAGCGCGCCGAGCCGGTAGAGCCCCGACACAGCTAGTGAGTTCGCTGACGGTGTTGCATTGTCCATCAGATCCTTCTGGCGGACGATGAGTGCTTCGCCATCGTCAGCAGTGGTGAACAGTCCGCCGTTCGTCGCATCCCAGAAGTGGTCCAGCATCGTGTCGGCGGTTTCTCTGGCAGCTTCGATCCATCTCGCCTGACCGCTTGCCTCGGCGAGGGCAACGAAGGCGCAGACGAGCGCCGCATGATCAGCGGCGAGGGCATCGTGCCGCGGGCCGCCGTCGCGTTGCCAGGAGCGGTGCCAACGGCCGCTCGGCTTGCGCAGTTCGCGAAGCAGGAAGTTGGCGTTCTTGATCGCCGCTTCGAGCCAGTCGGCGCGTTGCGCCGCTGCCGCTGCTTCGGCGAGTGCAGCCAGCATCAGCGCGTTCCATTCGGTCAGCACCTTGTCGTCGAGCAGTGGTCTGGCCCGCTGGGCGCGTGCCTCGAACAACATCTGGCGTGCCGATTCGACGGACTCAGGACGATGGAGTTCGCCGCGGTGATGGAGTCGGGAGAGGATCGTGGCGCCTTCGAAGTTTCCCTCGGCGGTCACCTCGTACCAGTCGATCGCCGCCTCTGCGAGCTCGGGCGGCAGTAGCGCCCGGATCTGCGCCTGCGTCCAGATGTAGAACAGGCCCTCGTGGCCGTGGCCGTGCTCGTCAGCGGAGTCGGCGTCCTCTGCGGAGTAGAAACCGCCACCACCATCGGTCATTTCGCCGAGTACGTAACCGATCGTCTCGCCCAGTACCTGCAGCCAGCGAGTGTGACCGAACACCTGCCAACCGTGCAGGTAGACCCGAGCGAGCACCGCCTGATCGTAGAGCATCTTCTCGAAGTGCGGAACGAGCCACATGGTGTCGACCGAATAGCGGGCGAATCCGCCGCCGAGGTGGTCGTAGACGCCGCCGCTGGCCATCGCGTCGAGCGACGTTGTCACGACATGCGCTGCACCTTCGCTGCGATGTGCTGCAAAATTGCGGATCACCAGGTCCAGGCTCATCGTCGACGGAAATTTCGGAGCGCCGCCGAACCCGCCCCAATCGGCATCGAAGTCCTGACCCAGCGCCTGCAGCGTCTGGCCGAGCAGTTCGAGCCCTGGTAACACATCAGCAGGTGTGACCGATGCCGACCGCTGCAAAGCCTCCTGCAACGCCATGATGTTGCCATCGAGCTCGTCACGCTGCCCGTTCCAGATTTCCGTGACGCGCTGCAGGAGGGCGTCGAACTGTGGCTTCGGGAAGTACGTCCCGCCATAGAACGGGTGGCCATCCGCGGTCATCAAGACGGTCATCGGCCAGCCACCTCGACCGGTCATCGCCTGCACGGCGTCCATATAGATCGAATCGACGTCTGGCCGTTCCTCACGATCGACCTTGATGTTGACGAACGAGGTATTCATCAGCTCGGCCGTCTCGGCATCCTCGAAACATTCGTGCGCCATGACATGGCACCAGTGGCATGCCGAGTAGCCCACCGACAGCAGGATCGGGCAATCACGGTCCCTTGCAGCAGCGAAGGCCTCGGGTCCCCACGCGTACCAGTCGACCGGATTGTCCCGATGCTGACGCAGGTACGGAGAGGTCTCGTGAGCAAGCCGGTTGGACGCCATGGCTTCACGGTATCGATCGCCAAACCGCCACGTAGTCACGGAGAGGTTGCAGATTCTGCACGGATCGGTGCCTGCGTCCCACGAGGCCGGCGCAGTATCGTCTCGACGATGGTGAAAAAGGGCCCGGCCGGGACACTGGCATTGGTGGCGCTGGAGACGGCTGGCGTGAGCTTCACGGTGCACTCCTTCGAACATCTACCTGCCGACCCACGCGATCGCGGCGGCTATGGATTGGCAGCCGCTGCCGCGCTCGGCACCGATCCAGCGCAGGTTTTCAAGACCCTGGTGGCGATGGTCGACGGACGGCCAACCGTCGGTGTCGTGCCGGTCGACCGTCAACTGTCGCTCAAGGCGTTGGCCGTGGCGGTGCATGGGAAACGGGCGGAACTGGCCGATCCGGCCGTCGCTGAGCGGCTCACCGGTTACGTCGTCGGCGGGATCTCTCCGTTCGGGCAGAAGCGGCGATCTCCGACCGTACTGGACTCGTCAGCATCGGTGTTTGCGACCATTTTCGTCAGCGGTGGGCGTCGAGGTCTCGACGTCGAGTTGGCACCGTCGGACTTCGTGGCGTTGCTCGGGGCGACGATCGCCGACATCGCCGGCTGAGGAGCGACGCTGGGAGCGACGTCGTTCGTGGTGGTATCAGATCGCGCCGTCAGCACCGTCGGATACCCTGAGCGAATAGCGGTTATCTTCTCCGGCCATGGATATCAGGCTGGATGGCAAGGTCGCATTGGTCACAGGCGCTTCGAAGGGAATCGGTAAGGCGATTGCGAAGACGTTCGTCGCCAGCGGAGCCAAGGTCGTGTTGGTATCGCGCAAGGCCGACCAACTGCAGGCGGCCGCCGACGAGATCGGCGGCGAGACGTTGGTCTACCCGGCAAATGCCGGCGACTCCGATCAGGGCGTTGCTGCCGTCGCAGCGACGATCGAGCGATTCGGGACACTCGACATCCTCGTCAACAATGCAGCGACGAACCCGTACTACGGAGCGACCCTCGGTGTCGACGAGGCTCGATTCGACAAGACGTTCCAGGTCAACCTGCGCGGACCGCTCTTCTGGTCGAAGGCGGCCTACGACGCCGCGTTCGAGCACAAGGCCGGAGTCATCCTCAACATCGCCTCCGTCGGGGGGCTTCGCGCCGAAGGTGGGCTCGGCGTCTACAACCTCACGAAGGCGGCGATCATCCATCTGACACGGCAGTTGGCTAACGAGTTGGGACCGACCAGAGTCGTCGGCATTGCTCCGGGGCTGGTCAAGACCGACTTTGCCGCCTACCTGGTCGACAACTTCGGCGAGCGCCTCGCCAAGGCGCTGCCGGTCGGTCGTCTCGGCGATCCGCAGGACATCGCCAACCTCGCCGCGTTCCTCGTCAGCGACGCGGCGAGTTGGATGACAGGTGAGACCTACGTCATCGACGGCGGTGCAGGGGTGCACAGCGCCGGCGCGTGAGGTGCGATGTTTCGACCTCTCCGGCTGGGTGCTGCGTTGCGGTCACGTGGATTCCGTGATCGCGGTCTGGACGTGACCACGGTGGCCGAAACGTTGCGTTGCTGGTCAGTCGCTGGAGTCGTCGAGAGCGGCCACCAACAGGGAGCGTTGCGGTTTCCCGAGGCTCGTGCGTGGAATCACGTCGACGATCTCCATGCGCTGAGGTGCGGCGTAGGCCGGCATCGTCTCCTTGACGGTCGCCCTGAGGCGGTCGAGTGTCACTGCGGCGGGGGAGTCGCTGACGACGAACGCTGTCACCGCCTGGCCCCAACGTTCGTCGGGAACGCCGGCGACGGCGAGATCGGAGATGCCTACACACCCGGCGAGTGCCCGTTCGACGGCCTCCGGCCAGACCTTCTCGCCGCCGGTCACGATCACGTCCCCGCGCCGACCGTCGACATGCAGTCGGCCATCTGGCAACCATCTGCCGAGGTCACCTGTGGGGTACCAGCCGTCAGGCGTCCGTGGATCTGTGCCGTCCCGATAGCACCGTAGCAGCATCGGGCAACGCAACGAGATCTCGCTCTCGACATCGATACGAACCTCGACACCGTCGAGCGGGATCCCGTCGTAGACGACGCCGCTCCCGGTCTCGGTCATTCCGTACGTCGTCACGCTGTTCGCCGGCCGGTCTGGCGGCGGGCGCGACCCGCCGAGAACGATCACCCGGAACAACGACGGGTCGATTCGACGCAGAGCGGCCCCGACCAGCGAGACGAGCGTCGCCCCAGAATCCTGGACCGCTGCGGCGTCGAAGCCGGCATGGACGGTCAATCGGGTGCCGGTCAGCAGCGCGCGTATGACCACCGACAGGCCGCCGATGTGTGCCAGGGGCAGGCAAGCGAGCCAGTGATCGTCGCTCGATATGTCGAGCCGTTTGCTCGTCGCCGCCGCGCTCGCCGCCAACGCAGCATGGGTCAGCACGGTTCCCTTGGGAGTCCCCGAAGTCCCGGATGTGGCGATGACGAGGGCATCGCCCGGTTCCACCGGATCGCCATCTGGCACTGACGTCATCGAGCCGTCGGCATCGAGTGCGTGGGTCGGTCTGATGGCAGCGAACAGCTCGGCGCGAGCGACCAGCGGAAGGCGTGGATCAACGACGAACGCGGCGTCGCCCCGATCCCATATGCCGCCCAACCGTTCGACGAAATGATCGCCGCCGATCCCGTCGAGGGCGACCAGATGTTGCACACGTCAAGCCTACGAAGTGAGGTTCAGCGCAACGCGCTGTTCTCCCGCCAGACTGTCGGCCGATGAGTGCACTCCTGGAATACGGCGACATGATCCTGCTGCTCGACATGAAGCCGAGGCGCGGACGGCAGCATCGCTACCTGCTGACGCTCAAAGAGGGCGCGGAGTTCCACACGCACAACGGCTTCGTGCCGCACGGCGACATCGTCGGGCAGCCGGAATGTTCGCTCGTCAAGGCGACCAAGGGTGCGCAGTACCGTGTACTGCGCCCGACGCTCGAAGACTTCGTCGTCGAGATGCCACGTGGTGCGCAGGTCATCTACCCGAAGGACCTCGCACCGATCTGCATGCTCGCCGACATCGGCCCGGGTATGAAGGTCTTCGAATCCGGCGTCGGGTCCGGGGCGCTGTCGATGACGATGCTGCGTTGGGGTGCCGACATCACGGGATATGAACTGCGTGAGGACTTCGCCAACAAGGCACGCTCGAATGTCAGGGCGTTCCTCGGAGCCGGGGTGCTCGATCGGTACAAGGTCGAACTGCGCGACTGCTACGAGGGCATCGACGGCGACGACTACGACCGAGTCGTCCTCGATCTCCCGGAGCCGTGGAATGTCGTGCCGCTCGCCGAACGCGCCCTACTCCCCGGCGGGATCCTCGTCGCCTACACACCGAGTATCACCCAGGCGGTGCAGGTCCGTCAGGCAATGCACAGCCGCCGCTGGATCGCGACCCGCACGTTGGAGGTGCTGAACCGCGGCTGGCATATCGAAGGCATGGCTGTGCGGCCAGATCACCGGATGGTCGCACATACGGCGTTCCTGACCGTTGGTCGGCTGTTGGAACGGTCGACGTCGACGACGACCGGCTCGGCGATGCCCGCAGCAATGGACCTGCCGGACCCGGCCGCAATATTGGCAGGTGCACTGATCCAACCTGACGACGATGCTGTCGCAACTGCCTGGGCTGACGAGTCAGGCGACTGAGTGCGTCCGAGCGCACCGGCGCAGACGAGAAGACATCTGCGGTGACGCGAGAACGGGGTGCCGATCGGCACCCCGTTCGCTAGCGCTTGTTCGACAACCGGCCTTCGAGCCGGAGAGATCGTCAGACTTCGATGAAGATGCACTCGCCGGGGCATTCCTCGGCGGATTCGATCACGGCATCGACCTGGCCGTCTGGGATGTCGGCCATTCCTTCAGCGCCTTGAGGATTTCCCTTGGCGGTGGCGAAGATTTTGCTGCCCTCTTTGACGTAGGCGAGGCCGTCGTCGAGCAGCGTAAAAACGTCGGGGGCGATTTCTTCGCAGAGACCGTCTCCGGTACAGAGATCCTGATCGATCCAGACCTTCATGTGCTGATGAGCTCCTAGTGATGAAAGGGCATTGCCGCATTGACTGTACACGCCTAAGACTGTTTCCATGTGATCCACTGCAGGCGTGTTGGGAGGGTGACAGAACTCACGCCGGCAACGCTGTGGGGGTCGTGCTGTAATGACTCACATTGGTAACAACGGCCGTGTAGGTTCGACTGCAATCCAGTGACGACGCGCCGTGTTTCGGCCGTGGCACGACGAGGAGGCGCAACACGTGGAACAAGACGACGA
This sequence comes from Actinomycetota bacterium, assembly GCA_043747685.1. Classification (GTDB taxonomy): domain Bacteria; phylum Actinomycetota; class Acidimicrobiia; order Acidimicrobiales; family Ilumatobacteraceae; genus JANXUF01. The sequence continues at coordinate 7,257 of JAYTOR010000129.1, read as the reverse complement.
TTCCCGCTTCGAGATGACGCCGGGGCAGAACCTTCACGGTCAGGATGTTCGCGGGCACGACGTCCATGATCAAGATGTCGGCGATCAGGTGCGGGCGCTCGACGAGGAGATCGCACTGCTCCGTCAACGTCTCGCCGACTCGCCGCGCCGCGTTCGGGCACTCGAGGAGCGACTGCTCGAAACGAAAGGGCAACTGGCCCAAGCCGTTGCCCAGAACGAGAAGCTCAGCTATACCCTGCGAGAGGCACGCGAGCACATCTCCTCGCTTCGTGACGAAGTCGACAAGTTGACGCAGCCGCCCTCGGCATACGGCGTTGTCGTCGGGAAGAATGACGACGAGACGGTCGACGTGCTGGCCAACGGTCGCAAGATGCGTGTCTCGTTGCATCCCGATGTCGACCACGAGACGCTCGAGCGTGGTGCCGAGGTCGTGCTCAACGAGAGTTTCAACATCGTCATGGCCCGCAGTCCCGAACTGCACGGTGAGGTCGTCACGGTGAAGGAATTGCTGGATGACGGCATTCGCGTCGTGGTGATCGGACGTGCCGACGAGGAGCGCGTCTGCGAACTCGCCGACAGTGTTCGCGGTATCCACCTGCGCTCTGGTGATTCTCTGCTGCTCGACAGTCGCAGCAACCTGCTGCTCGAGAAGTTGGAACGGCCGGAGGTCGAGGACCTGCTGCTCGAAGAAGTGCCGGACATCTCCTATGCAGACATCGGCGGTCTCGACAGCCAGATCGAAGAGATTGCCGACGCGGTCGAACTGCCCTACCTCTATCAGGACCTCTTCGCCGAACATCGCCTGCCGGCGCCGAAGGGCATCCTGCTCTACGGCCCGCCTGGTTGCGGCAAGACGCTGATCGCCAAGGCGGTCGCCAACTCGCTCGCCAAGAAGGTCTCAGCGAAGACAGGCGGCGAAAAAGGTCGCAGCTACTTCATCAACATCAAGGGTCCTGAACTGCTCAACAAGTACGTCGGGGAGACCGAACGCCAGATCCGCCTCGTGTTCCAACGTGCCCGTGAAAAGTCCGAGGAGGGTTGGCCTGTCATCGTCTTCTTCGACGAGATGGACTCGATGTTCCGCACCAGAGGCTCCGGTATCAGTTCGGACATGGAGTCGACGATCGTGCCGCAGTTGCTTGCGGAGATCGATGGTGTCGAAGGGCTGCGCAATGTCATTGTCATCGGTGCCACCAACCGTGAGGATCTCATCGACCCGGCGATCCTGCGTCCTGGCCGCCTCGACGTCAAGATCAAGATCGAGCGCCCGACCGCCAAGGCTGCCGAGGCGATCTTCGCCCGCTATCTGACCGACGACATTCCGATCGCCCCTGACGAGGTCATCCCGCAGATGATCGCCACGACCGTTGCCGAGATGTACCGCGACGACGAGAGCAACCGTTTCCTCGAAGTCACGTACCAGAACGGTGACAAGGAAATCCTCTACTACAAGGACTTCTCGTCCGGCGCGATGATCGAGAACATCGTTCGCCGCGCCAAGAAGTTGGCGATCAAACGGGTCATCGCCGGAGGTGCCCGTGGTATCAAGACCGACGACTTGATCGCCTCGATCAAGCAGGAGTACAAAGAGCACGAGGACCTGCCGAACACCACCAACCCCGACGACTGGGCGAAGATCTCCGGCAAGAAGGGCGAGCGCATCGTCTTCATCCGTACGCTCGTCAACGAGAACCGCGCCGCTGCGGGAGTCGAGGGTGGCCGCGCCATCGAACGAGTGGCGACGGGCCAATACCTCTAGCGGAGCGACCCACTCTCAGGACTTGAGGTTGGCGTCCAGGAAGGCCATCGTCTTCGGCCAGGCGGCGTTGGCGGCGGACTCGTTGTAGAACATCTCGCTCGCGAAGTTGTCGAAGGCGTGGCCGGCGATTTCGACGTTGATCTGCAAGTTCGCATGACCTTCGATCGCTGCGTTCAGCGCGTCGACGCCGGCGAACGGCAGGAACGGATCCTCGCTGCCGAAATGGAACAGCGTCGGCGCAGTCACCGTCTCGACGAGGTCGATCATCGACGGCACCCCCGAGCCGTAGTAGCTGACCACGCAATCAGGATCGGTCGCACCGGCGACGCCCCATGCGAGCGTGCCCCCGAGGCAGAATCCGAGGACGCCGGCGCGCCCGCCCGTCTCGTCCATGTAGGTCAGGTGTTCGTAGGCGGCGACGCAGTCCTCGATCGCCTTCGGGAAGTCGAGCTTGGCGACCTGCTCCATCGACGCCTGCAGCGCTTCCGGCGTCTGGCCGGGCGACCAGCCAGGGGCGAAACGCCAGAAGACGTCCGGGGCGCCGACCACGTAGCCGGCAGCTGCCAGCTTCTCGGCGACACCGGTGATGTATTCCCCGACGCCGAAAATCTCCTGGATCAGCAGGATGCCGGGTCCCGATCCCGACTCGGGAATCCAGATGTGCAGGTCGAACGTGCCGTCGGCGACGGTCACGTGGTCAATACGAGTTGCGGTCATTGCCGGATTATGGCATGTTTCGCTCCTAACCTGGCGGGCCGTGCAAATCGAGGATTTCGACTATCACCTTCCACCGGAGCGCATCGCCCAGGTGCCACTGGAACCGCGTGATTCATCGCGTCTGCTCATCGACCGCGGACCCGGTCGGGTGGCTGAACACGGCCACGTCACCGACCTGGTCGGCGAGCTGCGCGACGGCGACCTGCTGGTCGTCAACGATTCGAAGGTCATCCCTGCTCGGCTGACTCTGCGGCGCGAAACGGGCGGTGCTGCCGAGGTCGTGCTACTCGAACCGCTCGATCCGCAACGTCGATCGTGGGAGGCGCTCGTCAGGCCGGCGCGCAAGCTGCACGTCGGCGAGACGCTGTACACATCCGATGGCACGCCCCTCGTCGCTGTCGGTGACCGGACTGCGGCAGGGGACACGTTTCGGGTGACGATCCTCGGCGAGGCCGACCCCCTCGACTCGCTGCAACGCTTCGGCGTGATGCCGCTGCCGCCATACATCACGACCGCACTGGCCGACGCAGAGCGTTACCAGACGGTGTACGCCAACGAGCCGGGATCGGCTGCCGCGCCGACCGCCGGCCTGCATCTCACACCAACGCTGATCGAGCAGTTGACGGCGAAGGGTGTCGAATTGGCGCGAGTCGAACTCGTTGTCGGCCTCGACACCTTCAAACCGGTCGATGAACCGGATCCGACGACACACCTGATCCACACCGAGCGCTATTCCGTACCAGCCACCACGATGGAGGCCTGCCAGCAGGCTCGTCGCGTCGTCGCCGTCGGGACGACGGCGACGCGAGCGCTGGAGACGACTGCTGCAACCGGCGTGCTACAGGGCCGATCGCAGCTGTTCATCTACCGCCCGTACGAGTGGGCGATCGTCGATCTGCTGCTCACCAATTTCCACATGCCGAGGACGACGCTGCTGATGATGATCGACGCCTTCGTCGGATCGCGTTGGCGAGACCTCTATGACACAGCACTCGCCGGCGACTATCGCTTCCTGTCGTTCGGCGATGCCATGCTGCTGAACAGGAGCGCACCACGATGACCCATCCCGTCCACTTCGAAACCGTGGCGACAGACGGTGCTGCGCGCGCCGGCGTCGGCCGTACCGCCAAGGGCACCTACAGGACCCCGTGCTTCATGCCGGTCGGCACGCGCGGGGCGATCAAGTACCTCAGCGCCGATGACTACGCCCGCCTCGGCGCGGAGATCGTGCTCGGCAACACCTACCATCTGATGCTTCGGCCAGGTGCCGAGACCGTTGCCCACTTCGGTGGGTTGGGGAAGTTCTCCGGCTGGAACGGGCTGACGTTGACCGACTCGGGTGGCTTCCAGGTCTTCTCGCTCGAGCCGAAGGTCGACGACGACGGCGTGACGTTCAAGTCGACGTACGACGGCTCGATGCACAGGTTCACTCCGGAAATCGCCGTGCGGACACAGGAGCTGCTCGGAGCTGACATCCAGATGGTGCTCGACGTCTGCCCGCCGTTGCCATCGACCGATGCGGTCGTCCGTCTCGCCGTCGAACGCACGAGCGCATGGGCGAAGCGGGCGATCGACGCGCACGAACGAGACGATCAGTCGTTGTTCGGCATCGTCCAGGGCGGCCTGTCGCTGGAGATGCGCGCAGAGTCGGCGGCCTACACCGCCAGCCTCGGTTTCGACGGCTACGGCATCGGCGGCCTCAGCGTCGGGGAGACCCGTTCGCAAATGCTGCCGGCGTTGGCAGCAGTGACGCCACATCTGCCTGCCGACCGCCCCCGCTATTTGATGGGTGTCGGCGATCCTGCGTCGCTCGTCGAAGCAGTCAACCTCGGCGTCGACCAATTCGACTGTGTGATGCAGACACGGCTCGGACGCCACGGCACGGCACTCACGTCGCAGGGGAAACTGCACATCAAGAACGCCGCCTTCGCCCTCGACGAGGGCCCGATAGACGCCTCCTGCCCGTGCGCAGTCTGTGCCAGGCACACGCGCGGGTATCTCCGCCACCTGTTCCAGGTCGGTGAACCGACAGCCTCGCGACTGTTGAGCCTGCACAACATCGCCTGGACGCTCGATCTCATGTCGCAGATGCGATCGGCGATCGTCGCTGGTCGGTTCGAGTCGTTTCGACGGGACATCCTCGCTGTCTGGGGTTGACCGATCCCGCCTGAGCACGTACAGGCCGATCTCAGATTCGGACGCCACACTTACCCGCAGGCCTTCGTGACCACTTATTCGGCCGTGCTTTCGATAGCCTCACCCACTGCTTATTGCTCAGCTGACTGGTCGTTGCATGTTCCTCTCCACAATCCTCGCCGCAAGCGCCGCTGCGTCGAAGACCAACCCCCTCGTTACCTTCGCCCCGATCATCCTGATCGGTGTGGTGATGTACTTCCTGCTGATCCGGCCGCAGCGCCGCCGCCAGCGCGAAGCCATGGGCCTGCTGAAGCAATTGGCAGAGGGTGACGAGGTCATCACGAACGGCGGCATCTACGGATTCATCAACGCCATCGACGGTGACACGATCTGGCTGGACATTGCCGACGGGGTCGAGATCCGTATCCACCGTTCGTCGGTCAGTCGCAAGGTCGACCCGGCAAAAGAGCCAGCCGGCGGTCCGTTGCTCGAGGACACGGGGGCACCGCAGGCGCCGACGTCACGGTTCACGAAGTTCCAAAAGGCTGCACCGAAGACCGCAGCAACACAGTCGGACGTTGCGGCGGCCGGGACATCGAGCGACGACGCCGACCCGGCGGCGCTCGAGGCCCCGACCGAACTCGGATCACCCTCTGAGCTGGATGGACCCGGCCAGGACGACATCGAGAAATAGTTCATGCGTCGCCGCAATCTTCTCATCTCGCTGATCGTCATCACCGTCATCGCCTTTGGGTCATTGACAGCGGTGCTGGCGACCGGCACGACACCAGAACTCGGCTTGGACCTGCAAGGCGGTGCATCGGTGACGCTGAGCCCTGTGGGGTCGAACTACACATCGGCTGCACTCGACCAGATCCCCGAGTTGTACCGTCAGCGCATCGACAGTTTGGGAGTTGCCGAGCCGGAGGTCACCCGTCAGGGCAACCACATCGTCGTCAACCTGCCTGGCGTGAAGAACAAAGATGATGCCATCGCCCAGATCTCGGTGACCGGCAAGGTCGTCTTCCGCCCGGTGCTGGCGCAGTACAACCTGCTCAAGGTCGTCGGTGCTCCGGTCAGTCCGTGCATCAACACCGCCGCTCCGACCCCAGCGCCGGCGACGACGACGCCTGCAGGCGGCCCAACCTCGGTGGCTGATACCGCCGCCGGGAGCACGCCGGTCTCGACGGGGAGCAGCACCGCGGGGCCGAGTGATTCGACGGCCGGGTCTGCACCGACCGGGACCGCATCGACCGGGACCGCGACGACCACGGCGACCGCAACGCCGAGCGCAACGACTCCGGCCTCCAGCCCTGGCTCTGCACCAGGTGCCGGCCGCCAGCCACACATCGTTCCAGTGACCACACTGCCAGGACAATCCGCATCGTCGGCCACCACGACCGCTTCGACCGCTTCGACGGCCACCACGACGGCCTCGTCCGGCACGACCACCGCAGGCTCCGTCGGCGAGACGACAGCGGCACCCACGACGATCCCGTACACCGGACCGAGCACCACGGCGGCGCCGGTCGCGCCGGTCTCACCGGCGCAGATCCTGACGTCGACACAGGCGGATGATCCGCTGAAAACGGTCTTCCTCGCGGAGAACCCGACCGCTGCGAGGTCCTGCCAGATCGTCGACCAACTCGGGCCGGCGTTCGCCTACGGCGAAAAAGCGATCGGTGGAGCATCCGCTGTCATCGACACCGCCACCGGCCAGTGGGTCGTCTCGCTCACACTCAAAGACGGCGCAGACGGCCTTGGTGCGTGGAACAACGCAGCTGGATTGTGCTTTTCGAAGGCTGCTGCGTGCAAACAAGGCGGCATGGCGATCGTCCTCGATCACCAGGTCATCTCCGCCCCGGTACCGAGCATCAGCGTGTTCTCGAACACTTTGCAGATCACCGGCAGCTTCAGCGAAGGCCGCGCCAAGGACCTCGCCCGCATCCTCGCCTACGGTGCGACGCCCGTCGAGATGAAGATCGACACCACAGAGCAGGTATCCGCCACCCTCGGCAAGAACTCGCTCCATGCGGCAATCATCGCCGGTCTCATCGGCATCGCCCTGGTCATGGTGTTCATGCTGCTGTACTACCGATCGTTGGCGTTCATCGTCCTCGCCGGAATCGTCGTGTCCGGCGTGCTGCTGTGGGCGATCGTCGCACTCTTCTCCAGACAGAGCGGGCTACGCCTCTCGTTGTCCGGAATCACCGGGATCATCGTCTCCGTGGGTGTCACAGTCGACTCGTACGTCGTTTTCTTCGAACGATTGAAGGACGAGGTACGCGGCGGCAAGACACTGAAGTCTTCGGCATTCCGTGGCTTCAAGGGAGCGTGGCGTACAATTCTTGCGGCCGACATCGTTTCGCTGATCGGTGCCGTCGTCCTGTTCTGGCTGTCGGTCGGCTCGGTGCGTGGCTTCGCCTTCTTCCTCGGCCTGTCGACTGCGGTCGACCTGCTGATCGCATATACGTTCACCCGACCTGCCGTCTTGCTGGTAGCGCAATCGAAGCGTTACCGTCGCGGTGACGTGCTCGGCGTGCATTCCGGTGAGGCCTACGCCGGAGGGTCGGCATGAGCGACAGCGACGACATCTACCGTGGCGACGACCTCGCCTCCGAGGTGCCGGGTCCGCTCGCCGGCAC
>JAYTOR010000128.1:0-45412 GCA_043747685.1 Actinomycetota bacterium | reverse complement strand
CAGGCACAGATGGTCAGGCACAGATGGTCAGGCACAGATGGTCAGGCACAGATGGTCAGGCACAGATGGTCAGGCACAGATGGTCAGGCACAGAGACGGCGTCGACGAGGCCAGTGATCTGCTTGCGGCCTGACTCACCGTTGAAGCCGCTGCCGGTGCCGACCGCCGTCAAACCGGGTCCCGTACGCTCGCAGAACGAGTAGACGGCATCGTTCGGGTCGACGGCCTGGCCTGCAGGCATGGTCTTGGCTGGTGGACGGTGCAGGACACGTCGCCGAACTGACCGATCGCTTCGAACGGCACCGCCAATCCAAGGCTTTCCGCATCCTGGACCACGCCGTCCGTAAGTCCTGGAGCGGACGCTCGAACGGCGATCACAGTTGCGGAATGCTCCAGACTGGCATCGCTGTAGGCGCGAACGGCAGCTGCAACTCCCCCGTACGCCTGCTGATAGGCGTCGGCCGTCAGGCTCGCAACCCTGTCGAGCCGCGCCTTGAGCTTGGCGATGTTCGCAGGCGATCCTCCCTTTGCCGTTGAGGCAGCGACCGTGTCCTGGAATCCACCGAGTCCGTCCGGAAGAACGATCGCCTTCGTGTCGACCTTCGCCTTCGACGAGTCGGCGGAGCCGACGCGCATCGCCCCGACGGCGATGAGAACGGCAACGACGACACCTGCAAGAACCACGCCTGCAACCACGCCCGCCACAGCGGCCGTCGCGAACTGTTGAAGGTCGAAGACGCCGAGAGGTGATCGGGCTTGCCGCGTTGGCACCCGACGCCGGCCGCCGAACCGATACGGGCAGGGGTATGGGCTGCCAGCCTGACGGCGGAGAAGGGGACGGCGGGCTCGATCCGGGTGACGGCGGCTGCAGTGGATCGGTCGTTCGCGCAACGCAGCACCCGCCGTTCGCTGCGTCTCCGCTCGGTACGAACGACCGACGTCTGCAACCAACCGTCTGAAATGTTCAGGACAGTGCGGCGACGACCACGGATTCAGGAGCAACGGCGAGTTCGCCGTCCATTGCATCCGCCCATACATCGGACCGGCGAGCAAGCACTACGAAGATGGCGAGCGCAAGACCGGCAGCGATGAACGTCGGGCGCAGACCGTAATGGTCTGCCGTCCAGCCCATGATCAGCAGGCCGACGCCGTAGCAGAAGCCGTTGAGCCCCTGGTACCACGACAGGATACGGCCGCGGTGTGCCAGCGAGGCATCGCGTTGGACGACGGTGCCGAGGACGCTCTGCAACATCGCCATCGATCCGCCGAGGACGAAGATGCACATCGCCGTCAACAACCAGGTCGGCGCGTATTGGTGCAATGCGGCGAAGGCGGCGAGTGAGGTCAGGGCGGTGCTGATGATGATCGAGGGGCGGTACCGGCGTAGCAGGTTGGCGACCAGCAGCGACCCGAGGATTGCGCCGATGCCTTGCGCTGATAACAGGCGGCCGACGATCGAACTGACGTTGGCGTCGGTGGCGATGCCTCCGTTCCGGGTCACCAGGGCGCGTGATGTCGCCGGGATGATGCCGATGAACGGGTTGGCCGTCACCGAGATCACGCAGATCGTCAGCACTGCGGCCATGCAGCCGCTACTGCGTCGCAGCGCCCTGACGCCGGCGACGAGTTCGCCGGTGAACGATGTCCAGGCGTGCGTCGACGGCTGGAACCGACGCCGGCAACAGACGATCGCGATCCACAGTACGTAGAAGCTCGCGGCGTTGGCGGCGACCGCCCATTGGGTGCCGATCGGCACGAGCAGGGTGGCGAGCAATGGCCCGACGATCCGGCCGGAATTCCAACTGGTCACGCCGAGAGCGACCGCAGCGCCGAGTTCATCGGGGTCGACGAGGTCGGGCAGTATCGCCTGCAGGGATGGACCACCGAGCGCACCGGCGCTGCTCTGTAACAGGACCATCAGGCTGAGGGCCATCGCGCTGCGGACGCCGAAGGCGACCATCACAGCGATCAACGAGGTGAGGACCGCCTGCGCACCGAGGGTCGTCAGGAAGACGCGGCGACGCTCGAATCGGTCCGCCAGCAGACCACCGAGCGGCGAGCAGATTCCCTGGGGAGCGAACGTTGCCGCTGCCACCATGGCGATCGCCAAAGAACTGCCGCTCGACGCTGCGACGAGCGATCCGATCGCCGCCAATTGCACCCAGGTGCCGATGTCCGACGCTGCCCCAGCACCCCAGAAAAGTGAAAAAGTACGATGTCGTAGGGGTCGGAGCCCAACCGGAAACACGTGTCTTGACGATACCGATACGCGCCGGAGCGATCGTTACGGGAACCCGGGTCCTTCGTCACAGCGATGTCGTCCTCCCATCGGTGGACCGATCGATCTCACTTGTGCACGAGTGAGTCGAAATTCACGGGGTCGCCGCAGCGGCACGGGCAATGACCGAGGATGCCCCGGCCGAGCGCAAAGCGGCAGCCGCCGATCTCAGCGTTGCACCTGTCGTCAGCACGTCGTCGATGACGAGCACACGCTCTGCACGCCACAGCCGGCGTGCACGGAATTCCGGTGGGCTGTGCTGGCGATCGAATCGGCTGCGGCCGGTCTGCGTCGGCCCACGGTGCGACCGGCGCAGCAGCGGTCTGCACGGACGGTCGAGTTGCCTGGCGACAGCCCGTGCGAGCAGTTCCGCCTGGTCGTAGCCACGGCGGCGCAGTCTCCTCGCACTGGTCGGCGCCCACGTGACGACATCGATCTGGTTGGCGTTGACGAGCGCGGCGATGCGGTCGCCGAGCGGTCGGACGACGGTCCGTGCGTTGAAGTATTTGAGGCCGACGATCATGTCGTGGGCGACTCCGTCGAAGCTCAGCGCAGCTCGACCACCTGCCGATATCGGTGCCGGTTCCGCCAATGGCCAACACGAACAACATGCACCAACCACAGCGCGACGGCAACTGGGGCAACGGGCGCTGAGCAACGTCATATTCTTCGTTCTACTCGGGGGGTGTCATAGAGTTTCGACCGAAGTTCGATCGCCCGTCCGAGTCACGAGATATCGCAGCCACTGCGACATCGGGTGACACGGACCCGCAGCGGAACGGACCGACGATCGAGGTGGTGGCTATCGCATCGTCGGCGAGAGTCGCCACCTCGATCGATGGGAAATCGTTCGACGCCATGGCACCCTCGGGAGCTACCGTCGATCGTCGTGCCCGCCACTGTGTTGCCGTCGTATCGCGAGCTCGTCCGTCGCCTGCCGAGGTGTCTGTTCGGGCTGGCATGTTTCGGGCTCGGCATCTCGATGATCGTGCGCGGTGATCTCGGAGCGTCTCCGTGGGACGTCTTCCACCTCGGGCTGAGCAAGCTCACCGACGTCGGGCTCGGCACGGTGCTGATCATCGTCAGCTTCATCGTGCTGCTGTTGTGGATTCCGCTGCGTCAACGCGTCGGCATCGGTACGATTCTCAATGCCCTCGAGATCGGCTTCACGGTCGATCTCATCCTCCCTCACCTGCCGGACACGAGCCATCTCGTTGGACGACTCGCCTACCTGGCGTGCGGGACGCTCGTCGTCGCCCTCGGATCGGGCTTCTACATCGGCAGCGGTCTCGGAGCCGGACCCCGTGACGGGCTGATGGTCGGCCTCAACGAGCGATTCGGCTGGTCGATCCGGGCGTCGAGGACAACGGTCGAGATCATCGCCCTACTCGCTGGCTGGGCGCTCGGCGGCAAGATCGGGATCGGTACCCTGTTCTTCGCCCTCACGATCGGCCCCCTCGCGCAGATCGCCATCAAACACCTGCGAATGGCCCCACTTCCGGGCGCGGCGGTCGTCGCAGCCTCCCGCTGAGAAGCGTTTGACAACAACCTCCGACCCGTCGCTCAACGTGCAGATCGGGCGGCCCCATGCAAACGGAGTGAGCCGCCCGAGCGGCGGAGAGCGGGAAGAACGGTTCGTAGGTAGGACGCCAAGGCAACCGTGTCAGGTGCCAGACCCGTCGCCGGCCAGCGCCGACGACGGGTTGAGAGGTTCAGTACCGGTACTGGTCGCTCTTGAACGGGCCCGATGGGTTGACGCCGAGGTAGTCGGCCTGCTCGTCGGTCAGTTTCGTCAGCTTGACGCCGAGAGCGGCGAGGTGCAGTGATGCAACCTTTTCGTCGAGGCGCTTCGGCAGTACATAGACGCCGAGCGGGTACTGGGCGGTGTTGCCCCACAGTTCCATCTGAGCGATGACCTGATTGGAGAAGCTGCAGCTCATCACGAAGCTCGGATGGCCGGTGGCGCAACCGAGGTTGACGAGGCGACCCTCTGCCAGCACGATGATCGAGTGGCCGTCGTCGAACGACCACAGGTCGGTGCCCGGCTTGAGTTCGTCACGCGTCGCACCGCTGCGGGCCAGGCCTGCCATGTCGATCTCGCTGTCGAAGTGGCCGATGTTGCAGACGATGGCGTTGTGCTTCATCTGCTCCATGTGCTCGATGGTGATGATGTGATCGTTGCCGGTGGCGGACACGAAGATGTCGGCGGTGGCGACGACGTCCTCGATGACCGTGACCTGATAACCCTCCATCGCCGCCTGCAGTGCGTTGATCGGGTCGACCTCGGTGATGATCACGCGGCAGCCTTGGCCTGTGAGTGCTTGAGCGCATCCCTTGCCGACATCGCCGTAGCCGAACACGACGGCGACCTTGCCGGCGAGCATCACGTCGGTGGCGCGGCAAATGGCGTCGATCAGACTGTGGCGGCAGCCGTAGAGGTTGTCGAACTTGGACTTCGTGACCGAGTCGTTGACGTTGATCGCCGGGAACATCAGTTCCTTGCGCTCGAGCATCTGGTAGAGACGCATGACGCCAGTGGTCGTCTCCTCGGTGACACCCTTGATTTTCGAGGCGAGCTTGGTCCATTTGTTCGGTTCGGTACGCAACGAACGCTGCAGCAGACCGAGGACGATGGCGAGCTCAGGGTTCGTCGCCGAGGTCGGGTCCGGGACTTCGCCGGATTTCTCGAACTCGACGCCCTTGTGTACGAGCATCGTGGCGTCCCCGCCATCGTCGAGGATCATGTTCGGCCCGTCGCCGTCCGGCCATGTCATCATCTGCTCGGTGCACCACCAGTATTCCTCGAGCGTCTCGCCCTTCCAGGCGAACACGGGAACCCCCTGAGGATTCTCGGCGGTACCTTCCGGGCCGATGGCGATCGCTGCGGCAGCATGGTCCTGGGTGGAGAAAATGTTACAGCTCGCCCAACGCACTTCGGCGCCGAGTTCGACGAGTGTCTCGATCAAGACGGCGGTCTGGATCGTCATGTGCAGCGAGCCGGAGATCCGGGCACCCTTGAGCGGCTTGAGCGGTCCGTATTCCTTGCGCAGCGCACGGAGGCCTGGCATTTCGTGTTCGGCGAGATGGATTTCCTTGCGGCCGAACGGGGCAAGCGAAACGTCGGCGACGCGGAAGTCCCGGCGCGCAACAGCGGTTGACATGGTCATATGCGGTGTCCTTTGGAGGAAGTTCGAGGAGAGATTCGAGATCAGCGGCTGGGGCCTACTGGCACCGGATCACATCAGCCAACGCGCAAGCCTACAGCGAGGTCGTCCGAGTGCGAGCACCCCGATCTACCGCCGCTTGCACGCCTCGGCGCCCGTCCTCGTTGTACTCCTCGTACTCGGACGGAGTCAGAACGTCGGCTTGATCGACTCTTTTTCGACGCGAGCGAGGATCGCTGCGTGCTCGTCGTCGTCGACAGAATCGGCCTCGTCGATCAGCATGATCGGGATGTCGTCCTTGACGTTGTAACGGCGCCTGAGGCGCGGGTTGTACAGCGAGTCGCCGAGGTAGAAGAGGGGTCCCTTGTCCTGCGGGCAGGCAAGGATTTCCAAGAGGCGGGGGTCGAGTGCCATGTCAGGCTCCTGTGATCATCGAGAGCAGCTCAGCAACATGCTGATCGCAGCGGTCTCTGTCGGCGGCTTCCAGATTGAGTCGCAGTAGCGGCTCGGTGTTCGAAGGGCGGATGTTGAACCACCAGTCACCACAGTCAACCGTCAATCCGTCGAGGTAGTCGGTCTGCTTGTCGGCGAAGGCGTCGGCAACGTAGGCGAGCACGGCATCGGTGTCGGCGACTTCGGTGTTGATCTCGCCGCTGGCGGCATAGCGTTCGAACGGTTTACGCACGATCGACAGCGGCAGTTGCAGGCGCGACAGCTCTTCGAGTACCAGCATCGAGGCAATGATGCCGCTGTCGGCGCGGTAGTTGTCGAGGAAGTAGTAGTGCGCAGAATGCTCGCCACCGAACACCGCCCCCGTCGCAACCATCTGGTGCTTGATGTACGAGTGACCGACCTGCGTCCGGATCGGGATGCCGCCGCGCTCACGCACGACCTCGGGGACCGCCTTCGAACAGATCAGGTTGTGCAGGATCGTGGCCCCAGGGTGCTTGGCGAGCATCGTCGCCGCCAGCAACGCCGTCGTCGTCGAGCCGGACAATCCTCTGCCCGTCTCGTCGACGACGAAGACGCGGTCTGCATCCCCGTCGAACGCCAGGCCGAGGTCGAAACGGCCGGCGACGACGCGTGCCCGCAGGTCACGCTGATTCTCCGGCTGGATCGGGTCTGCCGGATGGTTCGGGAACGTACCGTCCAGTTCGCCGTACATGACCTCGAGTTCGATGACCGGGATGCGCTCGAAAACCGCAGGGACGATGAGCCCACCCATGCCGTTGGCGGTATCAGCGACGACGCGCATCGGCATCAGCTTCGACGTGTCGATGAACGACAGGACGTGCTCGATGAACGGGTCGAGCACCGTCTCATGGGATTCCTTCCCGGCGGTCGAGGCGGCAAGCGGACCGTTGCCGTCGAGAACCGACTGGGCGATCGCTTTGATGTCCTGCAGCCCGGAGTCGGCACCGACCGGCTTGGCACCGGCGAGGCAGAACTTGATGCCGTTGTACTGAGCCGGGTTGTGTGAGGCGGTGAACATCGCTCCGGGCGAATCCAGCTTGCCGGCAGCGAAGTAGACCATGTCCGTCGAACAGAGGCCGAGGTGGACGACGTCGACACCCTGTTCGGCAACACCCTCGGCGAACGCTGCGACGAGCTCGGCACCGCTCGGGCGCATGTCGTGTCCGACGAGAATGCGGTCGGTGCCGACGAAGCGGGCGAAGGCCACACCGATCGCATAAGCGGTGTGGGCGTCCAACTGGTCGGGGACGGTGCCGCGAATGTCGTATGCCTTGACGATCTCGTCCAGTGTGCTCATGACGGTGTGCGACTCTACTGCCGAACAACTCCGGTAGCGCCGCAGCGTGCGACGGGAATGGTCGCAGAGTTCACTCAGCAAACGCCGAGCAGGCAATGGGTAGGCTGCACGATGGATCGACTCGGCCTCATCGCAGCGGTGATTCCGGCGGGCCTCAATCGTTGGGCGAGAGGTCCGTCGGCAGGCTCTGGCGCGCCATCTCGGTCGGCGTGTCATCGTCGTGACGTTTCGATGAGTTTGTCGGGGAGACCTCACCGGCGTCAGGAGCGACCTCAGCAGACGCTGAATCCGCGGCTGGCTGTGATGAGCTGACGGGCTCCGACGCGGTTCGCTGGTCGGCTTCGACGGCTGGGATCGCCGCCGGCCTCGACCACGGCGCGGCGATCGGCGGAGATGGCTCCTTCGACTGGTCCCATGCCGACGCCAGCGTGGCATCAGGCGGGGTGTCCACCGGCATCTCGAATCCAGGGTGCGACGATGGTGACGGCAAACCGTCGGATTCGTCGTATTGAGCTTCGTCGTATCGAGCTTCGTCGTATCGAGCTTCGTCGGTTGCGTCCGCCGCCGTCCACGGGGCGACGGGTTTCGACAGCCCGGGATAGTCGTGTGGCGACCAACCGTATGAGTCTGCTTCGACGCCGGACGGCACGATCCATTCCTGGCGCCTGTTCAGTTGCCACAGTCCGTACATGGCGAGCAGGCCGAGCAGGGTGATCAGGTACGAACCCTTGTCGAGGCCGGACATCTTGTATTCGAGCTGAACGTTCTGCTGGCGAGGTATGACGACCATCATGTTCGGGGCGATGCGGTATGGACCGTCGGCGCCACTGACTGTCCAGTTCGGGAAGTCGCTGACCTTGACCTCGATGGGGACGCCGATCTGATCAACCGTGAACGACACCGATTCGTCGCTCTGCTTAACGTTCGTCACCTTGACGGCGGGCAGCGGTGTGGACACGATCTGCTGCACCGAACGGACCTGTTCGACCTTCGGATACGACTCGACGGCCACGGGTGCGACGTCGACGCGCTGCCATTCCTTCGGGCCGTCTGCAGCTGGTGTGCCGGCCCAATCCTCTGGGTGCTGGAAGAAGCTCTGGCCGATTTCAAGCCATCGTTCCTTCTGATCTCCACCGCGTTCATTGACGACGACCGGTTGCGTCTTCAACGGGACGACGAGGTCCGAATCGACGACTTCATAAATATGCCACGGGCCCGACCGGGCCGACTTCATCTCGACGAGGCCGGCCTGTTTGTCCGCCCTGGCTACCGCTTCCTTGGTGTACGCCATGTAATAACGGATGCCGAGCTGCTGCATCTCGCGGACACCGGTCGTTGCGTTCTGGTTCTCGTACGACAGCCCTCGCACCGGGTTCGACGAACTCTGCGACATCTCCGCCTTCGCCAGGAAGTGGTACGGCGTCGTCGCCGACGACTCGAAGAACAGACCCTCCGACGACTTGATGCAGTTGTTCGTCCAGAACGGCAACGGCATCAGCGCGAGCGTCGTTCCGTAGTCGCCCGGCGGTTCCTCGAACAGCGCCCGACCACAGCCCTCGGTCTTGCCGACGGTGATCATCGATTCGATTAGCGCCCGATATTCGCCGTAGGCCGGCTTGCCGACGTAGCCGGTGAAGTTCCACTCGGTCCATCCGGACACGAAACCCTTGTTCTTCGAACTCGTGGCGAACAGCGTGTAGCCGTTGTTGTTGCCCCATTGCGGAAACGAGAATTCATAGCCGTTCTTCGCCGAATAGGTCTCCTTCTCCAGCGGGAATCGCCCGAGGTGCCAAGCCAGCCAACTAACGCTGACGACCGAGGTCACCGCCAGCGTGCAGATCATCATGATGCTGTTGCGACGTTCCCAAGCCGGCCGGCTGACCTGTTCGGTGTAGGTAGTGGCGAATGGGTGGAATGCGCTGACGGACGCCGCCCTGTGCACCAGGTAGTGGTTCCAGAGGGCACGTACCAGGCAGACGACCTCGAAGATGCCGAGCATCGCCAGCAAGTAGCGGAGTAAGTAGAAGAACGGCAGTACGCGCGTGTCCCACAGCAGTCCGATCCCTGGAAGACTGGCGTGGGCGAACTTCACGCCGGCGGCGAGGAAAATGCAGTACGTAGTCAGGAAAATGCCGTTTCGGTGACGCCTGGCAACCGCACCGACGATGCCGATGATTGCCAGCGTCGCCCAGAAACGGTCGGTCGTGGTGGTGTGCGGAAAGTACATCTTCCACCACGTATCCCAGTCGGGAACGCCAGGCGCCGGCTCGTACTTCATGTCCGTGAGGAAGCTGTTGGTCCCGATGAACGGACCGAACCAGAACATGATGAGCATCCCGGAGGCGACCATCACGGGTATGCCCCAGATGTAGCGCTTGCGGTCGACAGTGAACAACCCGACGATCGCCACGAGCAGGAAGCAGCCGATCGCCACGGCGATCGCCAACTTGATCGACTTGTAGTCGTTTCCGATCCAGGCAACCGCCAGCAGGCCGAGCGCCATCAACGGCATCGGCCAGCCCGCTGAGTACCGCTCCGTACCGATCCAGCAGAGGAACAGTACGACGACACCGAGAGCGACGAAGATCAGCACGATGCCGTGACACAGCATCGCCAATGCAATCAGTACGACGGCACGGATCCGGTATTTGCCGGTTTCCATACCGGCTGCGAAATAGCCGAGCGCCAGCAACGACAGCGACAGCGCCAGCGAGAACGAGAACTCGCCGGCCATCGTCGAAGCGATGTTTCCGCCCTGGATCTTGAACGATTCGTCGAACAGGAAAATGCCGGTGGCAACGGCGAACAGTGCCGGGATCGGGTAAGCGAAACGGGCGAGCTTGCCGAACTTCCAGGCGGTGATCGGCATCGTCAGGGTGCCGAGTACGACGACGATCTTGAATGCCGCACCGTACGTCAGGAAGGTGTTGAGCGCCACGACGAGCAGCGCCGGCGGCAGCATGTAGTAGCGGTAGACGGGGAAGCCCTCGTACCAGGAGTCGGAATAGCCGGTGAGCTGGAAGTGCGGCAGTAGATGATCGCGCAGGTACGCGGGACCCCAGATGTGCGCTCCCATGTCGCCACCGGTCGGCACGGCGCTCGAGAAGATCTCCGACGGGTGCAACATCTTGAAGATGAACAGCACGACGCCGGCGACGACCAGGAACGTGCTGATCGACTCTGAGAGTTCTCGACGGGTACGGGGCGTCCGCCGCTCCTCTACGACATCCGGAGCATCCTCACCGGGCGGTCCTTCGGACACCGTTTCGGCTGTCGTCGGGTATTCGAGCGGCCGGTCTTCGAGGAGCGGATCGTCGACGAGTGTGGCCACGGAGCCGTGCCCTGTCTGCTGGAGTTCGTCGGTCGGCGCGTGAATGAAGGGCGTCGTGGCGATCGTTGCGAGTGGTTCAGACGCGCCAGGGGCATGCGCGCCTGCGTTGTCGTCTCGTCGATCGCCGATCACCGACGAGCGTTCGGAGTCAACCGGCTCGTTGGATGGCGCCGCGCCAGGAGAAGCCAGTTCTGTCATGAACGCTCCAGTATTTCACTTGAACCACCGCTGCGACACGTCACCGTTTCGACAGCAGCAGTGCGACGCTCGTGGCGTTGAAAGCCATGTGGGCGAAAACGCCCATCCCGAGCCGCCGGGTGCTGTGAGCGCACGCCGCCAACACGACACCGAAGGCGAACAACCCGAGCAGCTGGATCCATTCGAGATGAGCTGCCCCGAACCACAGCGCAGAGATGAAGATCGCCAACGGCGCCGCGAGGCGGCCTTCCAGCGCTCGGAAGATCAAGCCGCGATAGAAGAGTTCCTCGACGATCGGAGCGCCGACGCAGACGACGAGCACGATCGCCACGAGCCATCCGCCCTTGGCCTGATCGAGCAGATCACGAGCCGGCTTCTCGACGTGGTCCTTGGAGAACGACGCCGGGAACCACTTCTGCAGCGGCAGGTAGAGCACCTCGATCAGCACGAGTTGGCAGAGCACGCCGATGGGCACGCCGAGGAGGTCGACGGCGCGGAAGCGGAACGTGAAGTCATCGCGGAAGTGTGAGGTGCCGTCGTGATCGCTGATGTAGACGAGGCAGACGACCGCCGGAACCCAGAATGCCGAGGCCGAGACGATGGTCAACCACGGCGGCGCAACGCCGGCGGCCGTCGACTTCTGGCCGCTCACCGCCAGGACGACGATGACGATGACGAACGACGCAAGGACCGCCAGCACCCATGCGACAATCGCAACCTCGATCCGAAGTCGGGGATGTCCCGGCATTGGTCGCACGACTGTCGACGCTACCTTGCGAGCCTGGCAGGGCGGAGTCAGCTTCGTTTCAAACGTATGCCAACCATGTGACCGCAGCGCACCCAGCAACGCTTACCCACCCGCCGACGACGGCAACCGACACGGCGGACGCGTAGGAGAATGTCCGCCGGCTATCCCGCCAGACGCTCGGCCAGTCTCAGATGGGTCGCGTGGCGGCGGTCCTCGAGATGCCAGCCAGAGGGGACACTGAGGCGGCCGGCGTGGCGTTCGCAGAGGTCGTAGTCGTGCGGATCCCGGTCGACACTGAGGACATCGAGCCAGACCGCGCGGCGGTCGTAGCGGTACATCAACGTCGCCATCGCCCGCTCACTGCAGCCCACTTTCGAGCACTGACGCTGACCCATGGATGACAGAATATTTGAGGCATGTGACACAGGTGGTGGATCCCGTGCCAGCAAACTCACAGGGATTGTCCCGTAGCATGTTTCCATGAGTAGCTTGCCTCCCCCTCCTCCCCCGCCGCCGCCTCCGCCGGCCGGGCGCAGCAGTGGCGGATCCGGCGGACATCAGAACAACGATCGCTCAGACCGTAAGGGGACACCAGGTGCTCCGGGCAAAACCGGCCCGGGCCTGCCCCGCTGGTCTGTCTTCGTACTGATCGCCGTTCTCGTCATTGCCCTGTTCGGCTCACAGCTCTTCAAGAGTTCCGACAGCAACAAGATCTCCTACACCCAGTTGTTGACGAACGTCAAAAACAATCAGGTCACCGAGATCACCGTCAACAACCAGACCTATTCGATCAGCGGAAAGGACAGCGCCGGCAAGGCGTTCACGTCCGACGGCCCGCCGCAAGGGCCGAGCACCGACGACCGCGCACTCTTCGCCGATCACAACGTCGCCCTGAAATTCGTGCCGCCGTCGTCGAACTGGCTCGCCAACCTGATTCCGCTGCTGCTCCCGTTCGTCTTGATCATCGGCTTCCTCATCTGGATGCAGAGACGAGCAGCCGGCCAGATGGGCAACGTGATGTCGATCGGGCGCAGCCGCGCCAAGGCGTACACCACCGACAGACCGTCGACGACGTTCGCCGACGTCGCCGGCTACGACGGTGTCAAGTTGGAGATCCGCGAAGTCGTCGACTTCCTGCGGTATCCGGAACGGTTCAAGGAGATCGGCGCACGGGTCCCGAAGGGCATTCTGCTCGTCGGTCCCCCAGGTACCGGCAAGACGCTGTTCGCCCGTGCCGTCGCCGGTGAAGCAGGTGTCGGCTTCTTGTCGGTCACCGGGTCGGACTTCATGGAAATGTTCGTCGGCGTCGGTGCCAGCCGGGTCCGCGACCTCTTCCAGCAGGCACGCCGCCTCGGCAGGGCAATCATCTTCATCGACGAAATCGACTCGATCGGCCGCAAACGCGGTGCCGGACTCGGCGGCGGGCACGACGAGCGTGAGCAGACACTGAACCAGCTGCTGTCGGAGATGGACGGCTTCGAGACCTCAGAGGGCCTTGTCATCATGGCGGCGACCAACCGCCCGGACGTGCTCGACGCAGCACTGCTGCGCCCCGGCCGTTTCGACCGCTCGATCATCGTCCCGTTGCCGGAATACACCGAGCGACTGGCGATTCTCAAGGTCCACTCCCGCGACAAGAAGATGGGCCCCGACGTCGATCTCGAGACGATGGCCAAGGCCACGCCAGGGATGAGCGGCGCCGATCTCGCCAACCTCGTCAACGAAGCAGCGCTGTTCGCTGTCCGTCGTGGGATCAACCAGGTCGAGCGTCTCGACTTCGAGAACGCCCGCGATCGCGTCGTGCTCGGTGCACGCCGTGAGAGCCTCGTGCTCACCGGCGAGGAGAAGCGGGCGACGGCGTATCACGAGGGCGGTCACGCAATCCTCGCCACGATCCTGCCGCATGCCGACCCGTTGCACAAGGTGACGATCCTGCCTCGTGGTATGGCTCTCGGTGTCACCTGGACGCTGCCGGAGGAACGCCACACGTACTCCAAGGAGTTCTTCGAGGATGTCATCTGTAAGGCGATGGGCGGCCGCGTTGCCGAGATAATCGTCTACGGCCATCTCAACAGTGGTGCCGCAAACGACCTCGAGCAGGCCACCGGTATTGCCCGCAGGATGGTCCGTGAATGGGGCATGAGCGACAAGGTCGGCCCGATGGCGTGGAGCGGTCAGCAGCAGGTGTTCCTCGGTGAGGACCTGATGACTAGCGGACGTGAGTATTCGGATCACACTGCACAGATGATCGACGACGAGGTGTCCTCGATCCTTTCTGCGCAGGAAGCTCGTGCGCACACGCTGCTGCAGCAGCACCGTGCCGGTCTCGATCTCGTCGCCGAGGCGCTGCTCGAGAAGGAGACGATCGACGGCCCGGAGGTCGGCAGGCTCGTTCAGCAAGGGCTCGGAACCACGCCGACGCAGAACGTCCTCGCCTAGCCCATTCGGCTGATGTCCTCCCAGATTCGTCTTTCCCGACCCGGCCCGTAGCCCGAGATCATCTAATCAGCGCCCGGTCGATCCGTCGGCCGGGCGTTGCCAGTGAAAGCAGTACCCCATGTCCCGT
The DNA here is from genome assembly GCA_043747685.1 of Actinomycetota bacterium. Lineage (GTDB taxonomy): Bacteria > Actinomycetota > Acidimicrobiia > Acidimicrobiales > Ilumatobacteraceae > JANXUF01. The sequence continues at coordinate 31,356 of JAYTOR010000128.1, read as the reverse complement.
TTGATCATCGCCGCAGCCGTGATCGTCGTCGCCGGCCTCATCGCCTGGTGGGCGCAGCGGAACAAGGTCGATCCGCCAACACGCCCTGAACACTGGACGATCCCTGCGCAGCTCGATCGCGCCGACTTCGACTCTCCGGAAGTACCGTGGCTCGTCGTCGTGTTCAGCTCAGCGACCTGCGGGGTGTGCCAGCTGGTCGTCGCCAAGTCGAAGGCCTTGGCGAGCCGTCAGGTGGCCGTCCAGGAGGTCGAATACGGTACCGACCAGTCGCTCCACGATCGATACGGGGTCGATGCCGTCCCGACGACCATCATCGTCGACCAACTCGGCGTCGTCCGCCGCAGCTTCGTCGGCCCGGTTTCGGCAACCGACCTGTGGGCAGCCGCCGCCGAAGCACGAGACGATCTCCCGGCGCAACCGGCCGAATAGTCCTCAGAACCTGCAGAGCTGTCCGCAACCGATCCGAACTCATTCCGGTAGGAGGAGGGCCCCGGTTCTGCCGCCCTTGGTGCCCGTCGGATACCGCTGCTCGACGACGAGCGGGAGGTTCGTGCTCTTTATGACGATCGGCACGTTGACCGCACCGTCGACCGTGAGGTCGACGTAGAACGTTGCACCGCCAGCCAGCGGAACCGCCTCGAGACCCGTGATCGGATTGGCCCCGCCGGGACCCACGGCGTTGACCGAGAAGGTGCCGGCCTGGCCGGACGTGTTCGTCACCACCAGCGCACCCGGTGTCGCGACCGGGACGCCGAGCGGTGCCCACCACGTCTGCGAGGAGAACTGCGAGCCGATGACGGTGGTCGTGGAGATGTTCTTCGACACCGTGGTCGTCAACGCCCGTTCGACGACGACACCGGCTGTCGCCCCGAGGGTGGCGACGGACATCGTGACCGAGTGCGTCCCGTCGCTGACTGTTGATGCCCCGCTGGCGTTTTTGAACTGCCCGGCGATGTCGACGACAACCGTCTGATTGGAGGGGATGGTCGTGCGTACTGCCGGCAAGACACCCGTTGCGTCGGTCACCGTGATGTCGACCTCGACATCGGTGTCGGTCGGATTGAGCACGCTGTACGTCTCGGTCGTGCCCGTTCCCTTGCCACCGTCGGCGAAGTACCAGTCGACGGCGGCCGACGGCGCGCCGAGAGCGAACGCGTAACCGTTGCGGACCTTCGTCGAGAAGCTCTGCGCCTTGGCGGCGACAAAGCGGCCGCGACGTGAATGGAGAATCAGGGAGAGCGTCGGCTCGTTTCGTGCCGCTGCGTCGATAGCGACGACCCGCACCGACTTCGCCGGGATCACGAAGTCCTGGAACTGGGTCGGTTGGCGTTGCACGGTTCCTGCAATGAACGTCATGTCGACGACTGCATCGTCAGGGAACGGGTTCGTCAGCACGAGGTCGTAGGCCGAGCCGTCGCCGGTGACGCCATCGGCGAAGTACCAGTTTTGCGAGGCGTCCGGCGAACAGGGTGCGATCGAGGTGCCGGCCGCTGAATGTGTGCGTTGTTCGACGGTCACACCGGTGTGGGCAATTTCGACCGTCACGCCGACGTAGCCGGTCTGAACGAGGGCATCGAGATTGAACGGCTGCTGACTTCGGGGGGCGATCGAGATCAGCTGCGGGATCAGCGCGCCGGACGCCGTGTAGGGCTCGATCTGTCCGGTGACCGGCACATCCGTCGGATTGGTGATGACGATCTCCCCGCCTGCGGTGGTACTGGCGGCCGGCAGGCCAGGGCAGTAGTACGTGGCGGTGATCAGATCGCGCGTCGGCAGGTACGGGGTCGACGGCGATGCCAGTCGCGTGAATTCGGACTGGGCTACGGAGCGGTTGACCCTGGCGATGTCGATGGTGCCGGCGATACCGCCGAGCACCAGGATCATCACTAGCAGGCGGCGGATCATCGCCGTTCCTCGCGGCGCTGACTGCGGGTGACATCCGCACCTGCGCTGTCAGCGTCAGCACCATCGTCAGCGTCGTCGAAGAAAAGATCAGCACCCAACGGCAGGTCGTCGTCGATGGACATCGAAGCCAGTGACCCGCCGGCGAAGGCACCGGTCTCGAACCTCGACGGTTCGACGATCTCGTCGAGATTGAGCACCGGAGCAGTCTCGGCGATACCGCGTCCTCCACGCCGGTGGCGGAATCTCGGACGGAGTCCGGCAACGAAGACCAGCCCGAGGATCCACAGGATGAACTGGCCGAGGATCAGTAGGCGGCGAATGGAGGGCGTTCGGTACACGAGCGTTGCCGGGCCGCCGGTGGTGGTATCGAAGGCCATCGCCCACCCGTACGCTCCCCGGTGCGGCACATCGACTCCTGCGACCGTCAGATGCCAGTTGGGGGAATCGGAAGTCGAGAACAGCAGCGTTCCGGACGTCAACGTCGCCGTCGCCGGTTTCCCGGCGGTGGCATCGATGAACGCTGCGGTTCCGGTTCCCGACGACTCGCCGACGAGTGCTGCGAGGCCTGCCTGATCGCTTCGTCCCGCTGCCGTTGCGTCGAGTGTCGCCGTCACCGGCAGCCACGCCCTGTTCTCGAACACCCTGACCTCGTCGGTGCTGCCGACGACTCGGAAGTCGAGCTGCGCCGTCATCGCATCGAGCAGACCCGGTGCCAGCTGCGACACGGTGGTGCCGGCGGCGGAATCGGTGTGATCGTTGACGGGAATGACCACGTAGCGAATGCCGAGCGGGGCGAGTAGCCGTCCGGCGCGTTGGCTTCGAGCGTCGCGCATCAGGCCGAGTGCCTCACTGACCAGCGTGTCGCCGCCGGTCGTCGGCGCAAGGAACTGGTCGGCTGCCACCATCGGCCCGTCGTTGACGACTGCGTAGGAAATACCGCCGAAGGTCCGGTGACTCGGCGCCGGAAGCAGGCGAGGGTCGCCGAGGAACAGCGTGCGATAGTCGCCATCAACCGAGGCCGCCGGCAGTTGGCGCAGATAGCCGGTCGTGCTGCGCTCGGCAAACCACGTGCCGTTGAAGGCGGCGATCAGCGACGGCAGCAAGCCGGCAGCGACGCCGAGGGTGACGACGATGCCGAGCGGCTGACGCCAACCGAATCGGGCACCGCGAACATCGAGTTCGAGCGAGGCGGTCGCCGCAGCTGCGGCCAGGGCGATACCGCATGCCGCAGGGGCGAGCAGCAGCCCAGCCTCAGGCAATCGGAAGGGTAGATGGCCGCCGTCGTCGAGTACCGCCAACGCCGCAAACGTCACCGCCATCAGCGCGCCGCGGGATGCCCAGGTGAGACGCCAGCCGCGACCGATCAACGGTGCGATGACGACAGGGGCATAGAGGGCGAGCGCCAAGAGGCCGAGTGTGTTGCGACCGAGTCCGAACGCTGCGACCCGTGTCAGCCCGAGGTGAGCGTCGGCACCGAGACCGCTGCGGATGACGTCGGTCCAACTGCCTGAGCGAAGCAGCGTCGCAGACCATGGCAGATGCAGGACGAAGACGATCAAGAGCGCCGAGATCGCCGCGGCAACCCCGACCAGCGTCGACCTTGCTCCCCCGGCACAGAGCGTGGCGATGGCCAAAACCACGGCGACGGCAACGACGATCAAGGCGAAGGACGGCGCGAACGCTGTCACGATTGCCGTGATGATGGCCAACGCAACGGTCAGGCGCACCCGCTCGAGACCCGAGACGCGTGCGACGACATCAGCCACGGAATTGTCCACCCTGGCGAGGTCCGCTGACGCCGCGAGCCCGCTGATACGTCGCAGCAGATCGATGACCCACGGCATCGCCGCATAGGCGGCGAGCACGTTCCAACGTCCGGCAGCGATCGCCGTGTACGGCAACGGCACCGCTGCGTAGACGATGAAGGCGACGGCTCGCGCCCTGCTCGACGGGACGACGTCGGCCAGACGCCACATGCCGAAGTAGCCGACGATGATCGGCAGCACGATCAGCAGCGTCCGCAAGAAGGCGACCTTGCCGAAGACAGCGAACCCTGCAAGGCCGAGCATGCCGACGGCGGACGGCGAGGCGGAAGAACTGCCGAATCCCTGGATGTTCCAGCCGCTGAGATAAGCGCGCAACGCAGCCCTCGGTGCCTGCAAAGGGACGAACTGGCCGACGACCGGCAGGCCCTTGGTGATGATCGATCGAGAACCGAGGACGGCGAGCAGCACGATCACCGTGCGGAGCACCGTTCCGGTACGGATCAGACTGCCACGCCGGCGCAGCGGGTTGTTGTTCTGCTTGTTGGCAGCGGCGCGCTGACGATGACGCCGGAACGACGAGAGCCTGGCGCTGCCGCGGATCTGCAGCCCGACGACCTCGTTGTCGGGAACGAGTCGCAGCGGCTTGACCTCCCGGCGCCTGGAGAGAATCGCCGGAAGGCGGATCGGCAGTGTGACGATGGCCCGCAGCGAGGCGAGCCCTTGACGGAGCCGCCCGGTGAACAGACCGATGATCGTCTCGAACAGCGACAGGAGGAGTGTCTCGACGAGCAGTGTCGGCAGCCGCAGTGCGCCGGTCATCGTGGCGACGGTGAACAACCGGTTGCGCGCCGCGGGTGCGAATTGCCCGATATCGGGGCGGCGTTCGGTGAGCGCCTCGCGGTGGCGTACCCTGGCGGTCGGGACGACGAGCACACGGGCGCCGCTCAGATGGGCTCGCCAGCACAGATCGAGGTCGTCGCCCTGATACTCGATTGCCTTGTTGAAGCCGCCGAGCTCGCGGAAGAGATCGGCTCGCACCATCAAACAGGCGCTCGGGACGCAGAAAACGTCCTGCACTGCGTCGTGCTGTTCCTGATCGACTTCACCGGGATCGAGCGCGCTGTCGACCTCGCCGAAGCGGTCGACGCCGAGCCCGACGTGTTGCAGTACGAGCGGGTTGTCCCACTCGACGAGTTTCGGCCCGACGATTCCGGCGTTCGAGCGGTACAGCTCCTCGACGAGCAGCGTGATCGTGCTCGAGTCAAGGGCGACGTCGTCGTGCATGAAGCAGAACAGCCCACTGCCTTCGATCAGATGCAGTGCGGCGTTGGCTGTCGGACCGAATCCGTGGTTACCGGGGACGACACGGACGTGAGCGAGGGGAAGTACGGAGCGGATCCGTTCGCTCGACACACCGTCGCCGGTGACCAGGAACATCGTCTCGAGGTTCGGATAGTCCTGGCGAGCTAACCCTGTGAGGACGTCGTCGAACCAGGGCCCTGGGCCGTGAGTTACCACGACAGCCACGACCGGTGGCGCAGCTATCGGCGACTCATCCATCGGACAGACGAGACTAGCGCCAGATTTCGTAACGAACTCGTCATACTCTTTTTGCATACGAAGTGCTTGCAATAGTTAGCAGTTATCGCTATCGTGACGGCATGACCTCCTTCAAACTCCCCTTCACCCTCCCCACCGTGGACGTCCCGGCATTCGACATGCCGCAGATCGATACCGCCAAGCTGACGTCGCTGGCGACGGATACGTTCTATGTCACCGTCGGCCTCGGTGTACTCGCCGTCCAGCAGTTGCAGGTTCGCCGCCACGAGATGATCAAGCGCTTCGGCTCGCTCGAGACACAGTTCGAGACGAAATTCGGCACCGTCGAGAGCCGCTTCGCTGATGTCGAGGCCAAACTCGACCAGGTGATGGAGCAGATCAAGACTCGCCTGCCGGAGCCTGCAGAAAAGCTGTTTGACAAGGCGTACGACTCCGCCAAGACGACGGGCAAGCAGGTCGTCGACCTGCTGACCAAGGCTGCCTGATCGTTCGACAGGTTCACAGCACGCGCACCGAGCGGTAACCTCGGTGCGCTTGACGAACATCGCTGCTCCTCCCCCTCCGGCTGCAACAGGGGACAAGAAGACCCTCGCGGCGCGGTTGTCGCTGCCGGAAGGAACGCTGTCCGTCGGCATCGGCCTCATCCTCTCCGGCATCGGCAGTGTGCTCTTCCTGCGCATCGTCGGCTCAGCGCTCGACGACCGCGGGACCAGCCAGATCACGGCGCTGTGGTTCACGACATTCGCGCTGGCGCCAGGACTGTTCCTGCCGCTCGAGCAGGAACTCGGACGGGCATTGTCGGCCCGCAGGGCGCTCGGCCAGGGCGGTCGTCCATTACTGCGCAAGGTGCTGCTGCTGGGCGCGTGCCTTGCAGGCGTCGTCGTCATCGCCACCCTCGCTGCAGGTTCGTGGCTTGCGCATTCCTACTTCGACCGCAGTTGGATCATGGTCATCGCCCTGGTCCTCGCCGTGGCGTCGTACGCTCCGGTCCACCTCAGCCGCGGTATCTGCTCAGGTGTCGGCCGGTTCCAGTCGTACGCCGTCGTCATCGGCGGCGACGGCGCCGTTCGCATCGTTGCCTGCATCGCCTTGAGCCTCGTCGGCATCAAGTCGGTCGGAGCGTTCGGTTTCGCTGTCGCCCTCGCCCCACTGCTCGGCGTCATCTATATCGCCACCCGCGGCCAACTCAAGCTCGACGAAGGCCCGCCGGCCTCCTGGAAAGAGGTGACACCCAATCTCGGCTGGCTGCTGCTCGGTTCGCTGATGGCAGCGGCACTGGTCAATGCCGGCCCGATCGCCATCAACGTGCTTGCCTCGAAGGACACGTCAGGCCACCAACTGAAGACGTTCTTCGGGAAGGGCGTGATACTCGCCCGGATCCCGCTGTTCATGTTCCAAGCCGTGCAGGCTGCGCTGCTGCCGCGCCTCGCCCGCCTGGCGACGTCCGGCGAAATGTTCGAGTTCCGCCGTGGATTCAAGCGGCTGATGGGCCTCGTCATCCTTGTCGGCGCTGCCGGCACGATCGGTGCGTTCGTGCTCGGCCCGTTCGTCATGGAACACCTCTTCAAAGCCGTGCTCAGCCGTCAGACGCTCGCCATCCTGGCGTTCGGTAGTGCGCTGTACATGGTGGCGTTGGCCGCCGCTCAAGCCGTCATCGCCCTGCGCGGCCATGCACTTGTCGCTCTCGGATGGACCGTCGGGATGGTGAGCTTCATCGCCGCTCTACTCGTGCAACGCAACGAAGAGGTCGTGCACCGCGTCGAGATCAGCCTGCTGATCGGCTCCGGAGCAGCGATGGTCTCGTTCCTGATGGCGCTGCGATCGAAGCTCGCGAGTGGCGCAGAGTTCGATCGCGCATTGATCGTCGAAACAGCCCTCGACTTCCCCGTCGAGTCATAACCGCACGTCGCCCAACGGTGCAGGTAGCGATGCCAGCGCCTGTCGGGGGATTCGCTGCCCGATGTGCGTCGCGAGTCAGGGTAGGGCGATGCCTGCCTTGCCGGCTTCCCACGTGAGGTCATGATCGACCATCATCTTGATGAGCGTCGGGAAGTCGACCTCCGGCTTCCAGCCGAGCTTGGCGTGCGCCTTGGAGGCGTCGCCGATCAGCAGATCGACTTCTGACGGGCGCAGGAATCGTGGGTCCTGGCTGACGTACTGCTGCCAGTCGTCGATGCCGACGTAGGAGAACGCCAGCTGCACCATCTCCTCGATCGTATGCGTCTCGCCGGTCGCGACGACGTAGTCGTCTGGCGCGTCCTGCTGCAGCATCATCCACATCGCCTTGACGTAGTCGCCGGCGTATCCCCAGTCGCGCTTGGTGTCGAGGGTGCCCATGACCAATTCCTTCTGCAGGCCGAGCTTGATCCTGGCAGCGGTGTTGGTCACCTTCCGGGTGACGAACTCGAGGCCGCGTCGAGGGCCCTCGTGGTTGAAGAGGATCCCGCTACACGCGAATAGGTTGTAGCTCTCGCGATAGTTGACGACGATGTCGTGGCCGAAGACCTTGGCGCAGCCATATGGCGAACGCGGATGGAATGGTGTCATTTCGGTCTGCGGTGTCTCACGGACCTTGCCGAACATTTCCGACGAACTCGCCTGGTAGAAGCGCATCGGGTTGTTCTGGCTGCCGCCGACGATGCGAACGGCTTCGAGCATCCGCAGCACGCCGAGGCCGGTGAGGTTGGCGGTCAACTCCGCCTGATTGAAGCTCATCGCCACGAACGAGATCGCTGCCAGGTTGTAGACCTCGTCCGGCTTGACGTATTCGACGGCGCTGATCAGCGAAGGGAGATCGGCGAGATCGCCAGGGATCAACTCGACGTACGGGAACTCGTTGCGGAGCGATTCCGACTTCGGGTTGTTCTGGCCCTTGACGATGCCGTAGATGTCGTAACCCTTGGAGTGCAGGAACTCCGCGAGGTGCTGGCCATCCTGGCCAGTTATTCCGGTTACGAGGGCACGGGGCATTCGGCAGTCCTTTCAAAACAGCAAAGCTCAACTCTAGCAGGGTGCTGAAATTGGCATCTCGGCGGCAGCTGCCGCGCGAAAGCCCGGGTCCCCGAGGCATGCCGCAGAGCCGACTGGTGAATTACAGCACCGTGCTACGCCATAGACACCGCTACCGTCAGAGGCCATGCCCGTCGTAGCCATCGATGTCGGACCGCTGCACGGGCAGAGAACCGGCGTCGGGACCGCTGTCGAGCACACCGTCGACGCCCTGCGGGCGATCGGAAATCCTCCGGAACTGATTCCGTATGTCGTCAGCTTCCGAGCCGAGTTGGCGGCCGGTGTTCGCCGGCTGACGCTGCCGGCCTCGCTCGCCCATCGATGGTGGAGTCACGCGTCACGTCCGCACGTCGACGGTGCGCTGGGACACCCCGATCTGATCCACGGCACGAACTACGTCGTCCCGCCGTCGAAGTGTCCTCGTCTCGTCTCGATCTACGACTGCTGGTTCCTGCAGCACCCTGACGGTGTCCACGGCGACGTCGCCAGGGCGGCGAATGTATTGCGACGCAACGTCGCGGACGGTGCCGTCGTCCACGTCAGTTCTCACGCAACCGCCCACCAGGTCGTCGAGTTGCTCGCACCCCGACGGGTCGAAGTCATCGCACTCGGCACCGTCGCCGTCGATCCGCCGTCTGCGGGTCAGCTACCACCGATCCCCCACCTCGCAGGGAAACGGTTCATCCTCAGCCTCGGCACGCTCGAGCAGCGCAAGAACGTGCCTACCCTGATCCGCGCCTTTGCCGATGTCCACGGCCACGACCCGGACATCGATCTGGTGATCGCCGGAAGCGAGGGAAACGACGCCGCAGCGATCGTCGAGGCGATGGGCGTGCTCGGCAATGACGCCGCCTCCAAGGTCTCCTTCACCGGCAGGATCACCGAGTCAGCAAAGTCGTGGCTGCTGCATCACGCTCTGGTCCTGGCCTACCCGTCGCTCGATGAGGGTTTCGGTTTCCCGATCCTCGAGGCGATGCAGGCCGGCGTTCCCGTCGTCGCTTCGACCGCCGGCTCGATTCCGGAAGTCGCCGGCGACGCAGCGGTGCTCGTCGATCCCGCAGACGCCTGTGCCCTCGCTGCAGCGATCATCAGCGTGCTCGACGATCCAGACGCACGGCAGCGGATGATCGTCGCCGGCAAGGTGCGAGCCGACCAGTTCGATTGGCACACTACGGCGACGCGTTTGTCAGCGTTGTACGAATCGATGATCGAGGAGACGCCGTGATCTCAGTAATTTCTGGCGGAGTCGGCGCCGCCCGATTCCTTCGTGGCCTGCAATCGATCGTCGATCCACAGGACATCGCTGCGGTGATCAACACCGGCGACGACGTGGTGATGCACGGTCTGTCGATCAGTCCGGACATCGACACGATCACCTACACGCTTGCCGGGGCGATCGATCCGCAACGTGGCTGGGGTCTGGTCGACGAGACGTGGACGGCGATGGCCAACCTGTCACGATTCGCGGCCATTCGGCCCGCAGCTTCGCGAGCAGGCGAGAACTGGTTCAACCTCGGCGATCAGGACCTGGCGACCCATTTGTATCGCACGGCGCGGCTCGCAGAGGGTGCCTCGCTCACCCAGGTGACCGGCGAAATCGCAGCGGCGTGGAACCTCGGGGTTCGGTTGCTGCCGATGACCGACGACCGCGTCGAGACCCGCGTCGAGGTCATCGGCGAGGGCGAGATTTCCTTCCAGGAGTACTTCGTCGGCCGCCGCCACAGCGTCGCCGTGTCGTCCGTACGATTCGCAGGTGCCGATGTCGCAGTGCTGTCACGTGCAGCACGCCGATCGCTGCTCGATGCCGACGTCGTGGTCATCGCTCCCTCCAACCCGCTCGTCTCGATCGGTCCGATCAGGGCGTTGGCCGGGGTCGACGAGTTGCTGACCGCTCGGCGCGGCTCGGTCGTGGCGATCTCACCGATCATCAACGGCGCAGCCCTGAAAGGGCCCGCCGACAGGATGCTCACCGAGCTCGGCTACGAATCGTCAGCCGTCGGCGTCGCCCGCCTGTACGCCCCGATCTGCTCGACACTCGTCATCGATCAACTCGACGCGCACCTGGCACCGGCGATCGAGTCGCTCGGAATGCGCTGCATCGTCACCGACACGATCATGTCGACTCCCGAGATCGCCGCTGATCTCGCTCGTTCGACGTTGGCGGCAGCGGCATGAGCCGCCTGACGATGTGGGGCGTCGAAGGAATCGGCGAGATCCGTCCTGGCGATCAACTCGGCGAGATCATCGTGTCGGCGTGCGCGCCAGGCACCGACGACGAGCTGCACGACGGGGACGTACTCGTGGTCACGCAGAAGGTCGTGTCGAAGGCCGAGAACCGCATGGTGCAGATCGACCCGACGAATCCGCTGTCGCACAAAAAACTCGTCGAGGAGGAAGCGGTGCGGATCGTGCGCCGCCGCGGTGATCTGATTATCACCGAGACGACCCACGGTTTCGTGTGCGCCAACAGTGGCGTCGATCTCTCCAATGTCGAAGCCGGCTGGGCGGCGCTGTTGCCGATCGACAGCGACCGGTCCGCACGCCGTATCCGCGACATAGTCAAAGCTCGCCTCGGCATCGACGTCGGCGTGATCGTCAGCGACACCTTCGGGCGGCCATGGCGCAGGGGTCTGACCGACGTGGCGATCGGAGTCGCCGGTATCGCCGGGGTGCTGGATCTGCGCGGCACCGAGGACGCGCTCGGACGCACGATGCAGGTCACCGAAGTCGCTGTCGCCGACGAGATCGCCGCCGGCGCCGAAATGGTGATGGGCAAGTCATCCGGGATCCCCGTGGCCATCGTTCGTGGTATCGACCCCCGATGGCTCCGATCGTCCAGCATGACCGAACTCGTCCGCAACCCCCAGGAAGATCTCTTCCGCTAGCGGTTGATGCGGGTCGCTAGCGGTTGATGCGGGTCGCTGCGGTTGACGAGCGGGCGGGTCTGGCGACGGGTTGGGCAGCTGACACGGTTTCCTTGGCGACCTACCCACCAACCGTTCTTTCCGCTCCGCCGCTCGGGCGGCGCACTCCGTGCGCGTGATCCGCCCTCTCCATCATCTCGCGAAATCAGGCGTCGTCTTCCGGGTCGTCGATCTGGTAGTCGTAGCCCTGCTCGGCGAGGAACCGTTGGCGGTTCATGGCGAACGTCTGGTCGACGGTGTCTCGGGTGACGATCGTGTAGAAGGTCGCCTGGCCGCCTCCGGCCTTCGGGCGCATGATGCGGCCGAGGCGCTGGGCCTCCTCCTGTCGCGAGCCGAAGGTCCCGGAGACCTGGATGGCGACGTTGGCCTCTGGGAGATCGATCGAGAAGTTGGCGACCTTGGACACCACCAGCACCGGGATACGACCCTCACGGAAGTCATCGAAGCGGACCTCGCGCACCTTTTGCGTCGTCTGGCCGGTGACGAGTGGCGCTTCGAGATCCTCGGCGATCGACCGCAGTTGTTCGACATATTGACCGATCACGAGGATGCGGTCCCCGGCATGGCGATCGACGAGACGACGCACGACGCTGCGCTTGCGCGAGGTCGCAGCGGCGAGCCGGTATCGGTCCTGCGGGTTGGCCATCGCGTACTCCATGCGCGCCTCTTCCGACAGCACGACCCGCACCTCGTGGCAGACGGCCGGTGCGATCCAGCCGTTGAGTTCGAGTTCCTTCCACGGAATGTCGAATCGCTTCGGGCCGATGAGACTGAATACGTCAGCCTCTTTCCCGTCCTCGCGTACGAGCGTCGCCGTCAGACCGAGCCGGCGGATCGCCTGGATGCGCGCCGTCGCCCTGAACACCGGGGCCGGCAGCAGATGGACCTCGTCGTAGATGATCAGGCCCCACTCCTGACGATCGAAGAGGCCGAGGTGCGGATACAACTCGTGGAGATCGGTGCCCTTCGCCCCGGCTGCAAGTTCACCGTCACCGTCACCCGAACCGCCAGCGACGGCGGCGACACCGAAACCAGCTGCGACGGCGCCGTCGAGATCGGATTCGATCCCTCGCCGACCGGCGCCGAGACCGTCACTGCGGTCGGCGCGGCGCTTCGGCGACCACGTCAGCACCTGATAGGTCGCGACCGTGACAGGACGGATTTCCTTGCGGTCGCCGGAGTATTCTCCGATCTGATCGGCGGTCAGCGTCGTCTTGGCGATGATCTCGGAAATCCACTGGCGAGCGGCGGTGATGTTGGTGGCGATGATCAGTGTCTGCGCTCCGGTGGCGACCATTGCCGCCAGGCCGATCACCGTCTTGCCGGCACCGCACGGCAGTACGAGCACGCCGTTGCCGGCCGCGTCGACACCTTCCTGCCACCATGCCTGCACCGCATCTCCCTGGTAGCCGCGCAGTTCGCAGGTCAACTCCGTCGGCGGCAGTGCGACGCCCTCGACATATCCGGCCTCGTCAGCCACCGGCCAGCCGAGATGCAGGAGCGCCTGTTTCAATGCGCCGCGATCACCGAGACGAACTGCCCAGCGATTGCCGTCGAGGCGCTCGCCCAGGAGCGTTGCCACGAGCTTGTCGCGGCTGACTTCGACGAGCAGTGCGACCTCGTGACTCACCAGTGCCAGTCCGCCACTGTCGAAGTCCCGCACCAGACGGAGGCGGCCGTAGCGGCTCATCTGGTCATGGATTTCGGCGAGTACGCCAGCGGGAACGGGATACTTGGCGAACGTGTCGAGACCCATCGCCACCTCGCCGGCCGAATGACCGGCGACTGCCGCGTTCCACAACGACAGCGGGGTGATGCGATACGTGTGGATGTGCTCGGGCGCCTTCTCCAGCTCGGCGAACACGGCAAGGCGCGACCGGGCATCGGCGGCCGCCGGATTGGCGATCTCCAACAGCACCGTCATATCGCTCTGGATGATGAGCGGTTGAGCGATGTCAGCCACGGGCGCCCTGCAACTTTCGCCTGATCGCTTCGGCGTCGGGATGGACCACGGTCAGCGCGGTGGGCGACGGCTGCACAGTGCGTTTCGGTCCAGCGGTATCGGTGCGAGCGCCACTTGACGGTCCCGCTTCGCCCATCGACGGCGCAAGCTGCTTCGCTCGCAAAGCGTTGGCGACGGCTGCGGGCTTGAGGTCCGAAACCGCAACCGTCGGCGTGACGAAACGCAGTTTCGCGGCCTTCACGGCGACAGCGCGTGCCAGCGCCACTGGATCGTCCGCTGTCAATACCGTGGCCGCCGCCGTGACCGTCAGACCGCCGCGCTGGCGTTCGGCATCGGCTATCAGCGTGTGGACGGCTTGCGGGACGGGCACCGAGGCGTGCTCGGTGAGGAACCCGACCAGCGAACTGCCTGTCGTTCCGGTCGACAATTCGTTGGCGATCCTCTTGACGTCGAGACGGTAGACCAGCGCACCGCCGCTCGACACGAGTGTCGCCATCCGTTCGAGTTCGGCGCGGATCGCCACGTCGAGCGATCCGTCAGCGATCACCGTATGGTCGGGTTGGACGACGAACGTCGAAACCGGAGTAGGCAGCGCAGCAGCCGCTGCAGCCGGGTCGGTGAGCAGCGAACGCGCCAAACTCGTCAAGCCCGCCGGGCCCTGTGACGGCACGAGTTCGAGCGAACGCAGCTCGTCCACGATGTCGTCGAATCGATTGGAGAAACAGACCTGGTGGCGAAACGCTGCCCACCTCGCAAATCGGTCAGGATCGACACCGCTGCCGACCGGCAGCGAGAGGAGGTCGGCGATGATCTCGCGACGGCCGATCTTGACTTCGTACTCCGCATGCCAGACAGCTCCGACGAGTTCGGCACCGTCGAGCCAGGCCTCGACGATCTTGCCCCACACACTCACGCTGTCGAGCGACAGCATCACAGCCGCCTGCTTCTGGTCGACGTGGAAATGGACGACATACTCTGCGCGCCTGCCAGTACCGACGAGTTCGGACTTCGGGACGACGACATGGGCAGATCTGAGCAACCCGAGCAGCAGCGTGACGCGTCCGACCGGAATCGACAGTCGCTTGGCGAGCCCGCGAATCGTCGAGATCCCGATGCCTCCCGTCTTCAATGCCGGGATCGGCTCGGCCTGGATGACGCGCAGCAGCGCATCGATCGCCGTCGCAGCCGTTGGCTGGGACATGATCACTTCCCGGATCGGCTGCGGCGACAATTCCACGGCGACCGGCCATCGAGCGAACACCGAGTTCGTCGCAACGTGGAACAACTCCATCCATATGGCTGCGCGTCCGCCTTGGTCGTCGATGACCAGCCCACTGTTGCGCAGATCCATGTATGTCTCATACGCTCCGCCGGAGGTCATCCGTGAATACGAACGACTCCACAGATCGATGCCGTATTCGCTGAGGTGTACGGGACCACCGTGGTCGACAAAGCGCATGAACAGCGCGCGGGAAGCCGGCCGCAAGGCGCTGACGACCTTGCGTAGCGCGGCGACATCGTTGCAGAGTTGAACCACGGCTTGTGACCGTTCGACCTTCTTCGCCGGCACCGGCCGCTCGGCCGAGCGCAAGATGCCGGCCAACTGCTCGTGTGTCAGCAGGTCGAGCCTGGCGCTGGAAGCCAGCGACGGCAGCGGCAGTTGCAGGCGCTCGGCGATCCCCCCGAGCAGCTCGATCCCGTCCCCGACCCGCTGGACGAGGAGGCGCACGACGAGCGAATCCAGCAGTTCGTCCATCGCCGCTGCTGCCAATCCGTGCGGTTCGGCGTCGAGTTGGGCGCGCGTTGCCGAACCACCGAAGAAGTGCGCGACGTCGAGCACGCGGACCTGATGGTCGCTCAGCCCGGCGAGATTGGCGGTGACCGCCTGCCCGCCGTCGAAGATCGTCACCAGCGACAGCAGGTCGAGCTGTGGAAGCGCCGGCGGAAACGTGGCGGCATCTGCACGCGGATGTCGCGTCCCTGCGAACTCGAGTTCGGCGTGGGGTGACACCTCTTCGCGTCGATTGCCGGCAGGTACCGGTTTGAACAACATCGCCGCCACCGTCGGTTGAGCGCTGATACAGGCGGCGAGTCGATCGAGGTCCAATGTCCGCAACACCGACAGTCGGCTCGGCGTTGGCTTCTGGCTCGACATCGGATCGATGCTACGGGTCCGTCCTCTGCTCCGCTTCCGGCATCGACGTCAGAGTTGCGACAAGCCGTCTTCGAGCGTCGTCCATGATTCCCACTGCAGGTGGATTCGTGCCCTGACACTCGATACTGCAAAACGCGCAGGACCTGCGGGCTTGATCGAGAGCTTGGTCTCCACGCCGAGTCGCTCTGCAAGATCGCGAATCGACGTCTGCGTCCCGGTGCCGATGTTGATGAGCAGCCCGCCGCCCTTCAGCCCTGCGCGCACCAGCGCATCGACAGCGTCGTCGATGAACAGGAAGTCGCGTGTCTGACGCCCATCACCGTGCAGGTCGACGGCATCGCCACGCTGCGCCGATGCCCTGAAGGAGGCAATGACACCGCCCGTCTCGCGCTGGCGGGGGCCATAGACGTTCGTCAGCGCCAACGCCGAGTACTCCAACTGATGCTCGGAGCGGTACACCGCCAGGAGATCGCACACAGCTCGTGCGAACACACTGTCGAGCGCCGTCGTTTCGAAGGTCCGCCCCTCCTTGACCGGCAATTCCCGCGGTGGCACGTCGCCGTAGAGCGACACGGCCGGCAGCGCCACGACGACTTTGGCGACGCCGTTGCGGCGCGCCGCCTCGAGCAGGTTGACGGTTCCGGCCACCGACTCGGCGGCCTGGACGATCCCCTGCCCTGGTGCCAGTACTGCCAGGTGGTAGATGATCGACGGTTCGCGCCTGGCGAGCAACTCGTCCATCTCCTCGGCGCGAACGTCCAGTTGGTGGATCTTCAGTGCGCCGGCGGCAGCGGTCGAACGCGCCGTCGCCAGATTGGCGAGCGAGCCGGTCGAAAAATTGTCGACGACGTCGACCTGGCGGCCCTCTGCCAGTAGCCGGTCGACGAGTGCAGAGCCGATGAAACCGGCTCCTCCGGTAACGAGCACCGGCGGCGGCATCGGTGTCAGTCCACTGCCGGAAGGCGACCGCTGAGCAGTTCGCCGCCCTCGACAAGCACACCGTCAGCACCGATGACGGCGTCGCAGACCGTCGCTCCGGCGCCGACTTTTCCCGCGACGATCGCCCGCAGCAACGTGGCGCCGGCGCCGACGTCAGCACCGGCGAGGACGACTGAATCGACGACCGACGCGCTGTCGTGGACGATGGCGTCATCGGCGACGACCGATCGCCTGAAGCGCTTGGCAGCGTCATTGTGGGCACCGGGCAGCGGATTGGCTCGCAGACCGTCGAGCAGATCAAGGTTGGCCTGCAAATATTGCTCAGGGCGACCGGTATCGAGCCAGTAGACGACTTCCGGGTAGGCGTAAAGGCGACCTTCTGCCACCAGCGCCGGAAACGTCTCCCGCTCGATCGAGACCTTTCGGCCACTCGGGATGCGGTCCAGTACCGACGCTTCGAGCACATACGTGCCGGCATTGATCATGTTCGATGTGGACTCGCCAGGTCGGGGTTTCTCGACGAACCGCAACACCCGGCCAGTGTCGTCGAATTCGACGACGCCGAAGGCGCTGGGGTCGTCGACCGGGTAGACGTGAATCGTTGCCTCTGCCCCGGTCGAACGATGGGCGCCAATGAGCCCGGCAACGTCGAGGTCGGTCAGCACGTCGCCATTGGCGACCACGAAGGTGTCGTCGATACCGGCGAACTCAGCGGCGAAACGCACGGCACCGGCAGTGTCGAGCGGCTCTGGTTCGACGGCGTAGAGCAGCGGGATTCCGGCACAGATACTGTCGGGGAACGCCTCCATGAACGGCTCCGGCCGGAAGCCGAGGGCAAGAACGACTTCGGTCACGCCGCCTCGGGCGAGTCCGGCGACGAGGTGTTCGATGATCGGCCGATTGCCGACGTGCAGCATTGGTTTGGGCGTGGCACTGGTCAGCGGCCTCAGGCGGGTGCCGAATCCGCCGACGAGAACGACGGCGCGCATCTATCCCGCCGTTGTTGCAGTCATAGCAGGCGCGACGGTGGTGGCACGCGCTCCTGTGGTAGCACGCGCTCCGGTGGTGGCGCTCGCTCCGGTGGTGGCACTCGCCGCCGCCGTGGTGGTGGCTGCACCGGTGGTGGCAGAGGAACCTGTCGTTGCAACGCTGCCGACGGTCGTCGTGGCGGTCCCGGCAATGGTCGACGATGTCGTCGCGGTGCCGTTCAACGCTGCCAGTTTGGCGACGCTGGGAGGTTGCGGCGGGTTCTTGGCGGCGTCAGACGTCGGATCGACGAAGAAGACACCGATCGCCATGTTGTCGTTGGTGATACGGACGTCGGAACGGTTGCCACTATTGACGACGCTGAAATCCCCCGGCTTGGTGGCGTCCTTCCAGACGTATGTGCGCAGTTCGGCGGACTTGTTGTTGCACTTGTCCTTCGACGCGTCGAGTGCCAAGCTGCCGTCGGCGCTGGAGGTCGTCAGCGTCGAAGAACCGGCGACGACGGCGTAGTTGGCGAGGTACACGCTGAGGTTGGCCTTACCGCCGCTGACCGAAGAATCCGTCGGGTCGTAGTAGATGACTCCGTCGCCCTGGGTCGTGACTCCGTTCGTCGGTGCGGTCGCCAGCGCCTTGATCGGATCGACATAGGCAGTGCAGTTGTAGATCCCGAAGGCGATATGCCAGTTGGCATTGGCCCTGGCACCCTGCGCCTGGTCACCTGCGGTGGTCCTGGCATAGCCGACCAGACCGAGCCCGAGGGCGGCGATGACGACCATCATGACCGGAAAGAGGGTGCCGCCTTGAAAACGGATTCTCTTGCCACGGCCCTTTTCGGCCATTCGTGCGATTCTCTTCGCAGACGATGCTTTACCCACGAGGGTGCGAGGCTACTGGCAATTCAGGCCGTCCGTCCTTCGGTAGCTGGTCACCTGTTCAGCAGTTCGACGAACAGCGCCTCGTAGGCGGCCGCAACGGCAGCCGGGGAGGCCCACTGCTCGACCCACGACCGACCTGCGGCACCCATGACGGCACAGCGGTCCGGCATCGCCAGCAAGCTGTCGAGTGCAGCGACGAACGCTGCCGGGTCATCCGGTGCAACGGACAGTCCGGCACCCGCCGACTCGACGACCTTGGCGACTTCGGTGCCCTCGTCGATACTCGCAAGCACCGGCCGGCCGGCAGCCAGGATCGAGTAGGTCTTGGACGGCACGCTCGAACGCGCCAGCCCACGCTTGAGCGGGACGAGATGAATATCACCGGTGGCCAGCACCTCCGACAGCCGTTGCGCTGGTTGGTAGTCGCCGAAGCGGACGTTTGTCAGATCGGCCGCCTGCTGTTGAAGGGCGATCCTCGCCGAGCCACCACCGTTGATCAGGAACGTCACATCAGGTCGATGACGCGCCGCTGCGAACACGAGGTCGAGCGACTGCGAGAAACCGACATTGCCGGCATACAGCACGACCGGTTCGTCGCCGATGCCGAGTTCCGTGCGGTACGGGGTCATCCTGTCGCCTGGCCGGATCGCTTGCGTGTCGACGAAGTTCGGGATCACCCGCACCTTGTGGCGTTGATCAGCCGGCAACTTGGCGACCACGTTGTCCTTGAGGTCGTCCGACAGCACCGTGACCGCCGCCGATCGGCGGTAGCTGACCCGCTCGAGCCATGTACTGAGACGAACGATGTGGCGATTGGTGATCGCTCCTGCCTCGATCGCTGCGTCGGGGAAGACGTCCTGGACGTTGAACACCAGCGGGCCTCTGCGAACGAGGTGGATACCCCACCCGGTCACACCCATCGTCAGCGGCGGGGACATCGCCAACACACCGTCGACACGGCCACCGCGAAGTCCTGTGAGGCCGGCGAGGGCGCTGAAACCGGCGAAACCGACCGCACGCCTCGGCAGGCTGCGCTTGTCCGGTCCTGGAAACGGGTGAATGCGTCTGATGGTTCCCCACTCGGTCGTCTCCTTCCGAACGAGCCTGCCCTCCCAACCGGGCTCGATCCGGTGATGGCGGTACCACGGCAGCGCGGTGACGACATGAAGTTCGTGGCCCCGAGCTGCGAGTTCCTCGACGATGCGGGTGATGACGACGCCCGTCGGAGCACTGTCCGGCGCAAAGTGCGGGCAGACGACGGCAAGCTTCATCGAAGGCTCTTCATCGAAGGCTCTTCATCGGAGGCTCTTCGGAGACTGCTTCATCGGACACTGCTTCATCGGACACATGGCGGCGCCTAGTGTGCCGCCGATTTTAGGATCTTGCCTGGGTATATGCCTTCGAGAGCGCTTCGCCCGAGGCTCTGGCGGTGAAATCCTGTGCCCGCAGGCGTCCGGCCGCAATCAGTTCGGGACCGCGCTCGATCACCTGACCCGGCACATCGATCCATGCCTCGATATCGAGCGGTAGGATCAGGCCGGCGGCGCCGACGACCTCGGGGATACAGGTACGGTCGCTGGCGACAACCGGCGTTCCGAGGGCCATTGCCTCGATAAGCGGTGCTCCGAAACCCTCGTATTCGCTGGGAAACACGAGGCCATCGGCGAGCATGATCAAGCCGTCGCGATCGGCGGCACTGACCCGGCCAGGCCGGATGACCCGGTCACCGAGGCGCAAGTCGATGATCTGCGCTGCAACCTGCGCGTCTGCGAGCCCTTTGCCTCCGAGCAGCACGAGTCGCAGATCAGGATCGGTCCAGTGCCGAGCCATCAGCTGCAACAGGAAGTCGTGGCGCTTGTGGGGATACGTGGACGCCGGGAAGACGAGTACCCGCTTGGCGGAGAGCCCGAACCGCGCTCGCAGTTCCACCTCTGGTGTGGCGTTGATTCCGAGGCCTGGCTCGAGGCCGTGCGGTACCACGACGACATTGTCACGGTCGAGGTGGAATGCTTCGCAGACGGACGTTCTCACGTACTCCGACGGCACCGCAATGACCTTCGCCCGCTTCACCGCTGATGGAATCTGACGGGACAGATAGCGCAGTTTGAGCGGATGCATGTACTGCGGGTAGGAGCGGTACTGCAGGTCGTGGATCGTCAACACGATCGGTCGCCGGCTGACCGTCGGCACGGTGCCGCCACCGTGATGCACCACGTCCGCACCGCGGCTCTGGCGTACGAGCCACGACGATTCGAGGGCGACGCGACGAGATCGCCTCATCCCGGTGTCCGGTGCTTCGACGACCCGAAACCGCCGCCCGATCTCCGGATGGGCGCGACCGTACCCCCGTGGAACGAAGACGTCGACGGTGAACGGCGCATGCGCTTCGCCAAGTCCGATCAGCTGCCTGGCGAGGTACTCCTCCGACCCTCCGACCTGTCCTGGGACGCACCACAGCAGGTTGACAGCGACCTTCGGATCGCTCATCCTGCGAGCTCCCGGTAGGCCTCGACTGTCAGCGCCGCCGTTTTCGTCCAGGTCATCGCGGCGGCCCTGATGTGGCCGGCGACGACGAGTTCTGGCGTTCGACCGAGCGCCTCCGTGAGCCCTCTGGCGATGTCGGTCGACGATCTCGGATCGACGAGGACAGCCGCCCCCGCAGCAACCTCGGCGGTGGAGATATCGGCCGATGTCACGACCGGCGTCCCGGAGGCCATTGCTTCCAGCACCGGCAGGCCGAACCCCTCCCACAGGCTCGGGTAGCAGAACACAGCGGCAGCGGCATACAGGCCCTGCAACTGCGACGGTGGTACGAAGCCGAGGAATCGCATATCCACCCCGTCCATTGGGGAAACCGCCTCGCCCCAACCCGGTGCGCCGGCGACCACCAGCGGCAGCGGGTCGTCGAGCAGCGCCATCGCCGCGATCAACCTCGCGAGGTTCTTGCGCGGCTCGATCGTGCCGACGAACAGTATGAACCGTTCGGGTAAGGCGTGCAGTTGCCGCACTGCGTCCACCGTTGTTTCGAGCGTGGAGAGTTCGACGGCACGCACCCCGAGCGGTACCAGCCGCAGCCGGTCAGCAGGAATGCCGGCCTGCTCGCAATCGTTCATCGTCGCCGTCGATGCGCACAGCACGATGTCGGCCCGTCGGCGTATCGCCCGCACACTGCCGTTGAACAGCGTGCGACCCCAGCGCGTGAAGGCATCCGGAAGATGCAGGAAGGCGAGATCGTGTACGGTGACCACAACCGGCGCCTTGGCCGGACAGGGGATCAGTGAGGTCGAATGGGCAATGTCGACCGGACCCGTCACCCGCTCGACCGTCGGTCTGGCGAGGTACACCCATTGCGCATAGAGGCGGGCACCGCTACCGGCCATCGAACACATGGGTATCGGCGGATTCCACGCTGCTGGCGGCGGTGCAGCGTGCGTCCCGGAGACACCGATCAGCTCGATTCCCGGCATCGACGCCAGTTCACGGGCGACTTCCAACGCGGCAACAGCGGTGCCGCCCGGCACCCGGCCCCAGCACTGTTCGAGTGTGTAGGCGACGCGCAGACGATCCATGCTGGCCCCCATTGTGGCTGGCACCGGCCTAAAATCGATGCATGGCTGATTTCTGGACAGGACGTTCTGTCGTCGTCACCGGAGGCTCCGGCTTCCTCGGACGCGTCATCGTCGCCAAGCTGCGAGCTGCCGGTGCCGAGGTTGCAGTGCCGCGCAGCAGTGAATTCGATCTGACCAGACCCGGCACTGCCGAGGCGATGTTTGCCGCCAACCCTGCCGAAATCGTCATCCACCTCGCCGCCAGGGTCGGCGGCATCGGTTTCAATCAGGCGCAGCCTGCTCCGCTGTACCTCGACAACCTGATGATGGGCACCTACGTCATCGAGGCGGCCCGCCACGCCGGAATCGAGACCACGGTGCTCGTCGGCACCGTCTGCTCCTATCCGAAGTTCACCCCGGTTCCGTTTCGTGAAGCAAGCCTGTGGGACGGCTATCCAGAGGAGACGAACGCACCATACGGCATCGCCAAGAAGGCCCATCTGATCCATGCGCAGGTCAACGCTGCGCAGTACGGCCAACGGTCGGCCTACCTCATTCCGACCAACCTCTACGGGCCTGGCGACAAGTTCCACCCGAAGGTCTCGCACGTGATCCCGGCGTTGATCAAGAAGACCGTCGAGGCGCACGAGAACGGCGACGACAAGGTCGACGTCTGGGGAACCGGCACCGCCAGCCGCGAATATCTGTTCGTCGACGACGCCGCCAACGCCATCATTCTCGCTGCCGAGCATGCTGCGTCGGCCACCGACGTCGTCGCACCACAGCCGATCAACCTCGGCAACGACCGCGAAGTCACGATCCGCGAGACGGTCGAGACGATCGCCAGGCTCGTCGGTTTCGAGGGCGAGCTTCGTTGGGATGCGACCAAGCCGGACGGCCAACCACGCCGCCGCGTCGACCCCACACGTGCCGAGCACGAACTCGGATGGCGGGCGCAGATGCCGTTCGAGGACGGACTCCGCCAAACCATCGACTGGTACCTCGCCAATCGCGAAGAAGCCGAGCGCGAACCAACCTGAGCCACCCGATCTGAGCCATCCGACCTGTCCTGATTGATACGCGAGGCGCCGTCCGTGGCAGCTGAGAAGATGCCGGCTGCCGAGGTCGACATCGACGAGGCGCTGGTCCGTCGTCTGTCGAAAGAGCAGCATCCACAGCTCAGTGACCTGCCGCTGCGGCTTGCGGCCAATGGTTGGGACAACGTCATGTAGCGGCTCGGCGACGAGTTGATCGTGCGGCTACCCCGTCGCCAGATTGCCGCCGCGCTCGTCGAGAACGAACAACGGTGGCTGCCGCACCTGGCTCCGTTGCTGCCAATCGCCATTCCGACTCCGATCCACGTCGGTGCGCCGGCCGAAGGGTACCCGTGGGCGTGGGTTGCGATCCCGTGGGGCCCGGGCGGAATTGCGGCTTTCTCTGCCTTCGTCGATCCCGCCAGGGAGGCCCGCCGGCTCGGCGATTTCGTATCGGCACTTCATCGACCGGCGCCCCCCGACGCACCGTCCAACCCGTTCCGCGGCGGACCGCTGAGCGACTGCGACGAGCCGGTGAAAATGCGCCTCGAACGGCTCGCCGGAGTGATCGTTGCGGCACCGGCCGGAAGATGCTGGGACGGACTGATGGTGACCGCCGTCTGGCCGGGGCCGCCGCTGTGGCTGCACGGCGACCTGCATTCGGCTAACGTGATGGTGTCCGACGGTGCGATATCGACCGTGAACGACTTCGGCGACATCACCGCCGGCGACCCGGCGACCGACTTGGCGATTGCCTGGATGCTGTTCGAGCCGTCCAGCCGTGTCATCTTCCGGCACTACTACGGCACTCCCGACGACGACACCTGGGCTCGCGCCAGAGATTGGGCGCTGCACTTCTCGCTCGCCTACCTCGCCACCTCCGCCGACAATCCGCTGATGGCGTCGATCGGTGTCCGAACGCTCGAAGCCGTCTTAGCCGACGACTGAATCGTCCGGAGCAAAGGTTCGGGCGTTAGCGGTCCGGGCGTCAGACGGCTGAGGCCGGCTCGAGTTGCGGCACCTCCACCTGTGCATCCGTGGTGTCCTTACGTCGATGGTCGACGAGTTCGTAGATCAGCACGCCGGCCCCGACCAATGCAGCACCGACGATGCCGTCGGCGAGCCAGTGGTAGCCGGTGACGGTGACGGCATAGACCGTCAGCACGGCGTGGGCGAAACCGATCCAACGCCACTTGCTCGTCGACACGCTCATGACAGACGCACCGATCGCCACTGCCCATAGCACGTGCATCGACGGCATCGCCGCCAGTTGGCCTACGAGGTTTCCTCCGACGGAGTCGTAGACCTGTGGGCCGTACACCTGACCCGTATCGATGAAGCCGAACTGCGGGAACATGCGCGGCGGGGCCACCGGAATCGTCTGGATGATAATGCAGGCGAGCGAGGCACCGGCGAAAATATTGCGCCATTTCGAATACTCGTCCCGATGTCGGACGAAGAGCCAGACGAGGAAGATTCCGACCGGCGCAACGTGGAAGATGATGTAGTAGAGGTTGGCGAATCGCAGCAACACCGGGACGTGCGTCAGCCAGTGTTGGATCGTCGCCTCGTTCGGCAGGTGCAGCAAACGTTCCCAGTGCCACAGATCCTCCGCCCGCGAGAACGCCCGGTCGAGCCCGAACGTCGGCAGCTCGCCGAGCTTGCGCCATGCGGCATACAGCACGAGCAGAATGGCACTCTCGCGAAGCACCGGCGCGGCAGAGGCGAGCTTCGGACGCAACGGCTCGACGTCCGGCGTGCTGACGTCCGGCCCATCGAACTTCGTCGTATCGACGTGCGGCCGATCGAACCCGTGCGTGAAAGTCGTCGGCTTGCTGGCCTTCAGCTTGCTGACATTCGGCGTGACAGTCGTCGGACTGGTGAACTTCAGCTTGGCGACCTTCGGCTTGCTGAAACGACCGGCGACAATGCTGGCTCCGCCGAGCACGACGGCAGATTCGACGGCGATATCAGCGGGCAGCCACACGACGGTCGACGCTATCCGCGGCGTCAGACCGCGGTGTTGTTCGCTGCAGTCGCCACCGTGCCCTCTTCGCCCTTGATGAGGCGCTTGATGTTGCCCCAGTGACGAAGGACGACGAGACCACAGACGCCGGCCGTGACGGCAACCTCCCGCCCTGGCCGGCCGAGCGCCGCGGCGGCCACAGGCAGCAGTCCGCACATCACGAGCGAACCGACAGATGCCTTGTGCAGCACCTTGACGATGACGATGAACACGGCTGCACAGATCGCTGCCCCGATCGGAAGCAGGACGATCGCCCCTCCGCCAGCACTGGCGACCCCCTTGCCGCCCTTGAACTTGCGGGTCACTGGGAAGATGTGACCGACGACAGCCGCCGCCCAACAGGCAAACCCGAGCGGCCGACCGCTGATGATCCAGCCGATCCCGGCTGGAAGTGCACCTTTGGCGATGTCCCCGAACAGCACGACGACCCCGGCCCTGCGCCCGGCTGTGCGGTAGACGTTCGTCGCCCCAGGGTTGTTGCTCCCGGCCTTCGTCGGGTCGACACCCTTGCGTGAACCGACGAGCAGCGCCGTGGGGAACGTGCCGACGAAGTACGAGACGACAAGGGCGACGGGCCACAACACATCTCGCACGCTACGCACCCAGGCGCCGGAAACCGGCGCACTCTGGTTCGTAGTGGGTCCAGAACCCCGCTTTGCGTCAACGATCTGTGGGCTCCGAATGTCAAGTGTTCTGTACACATTCGGTGACCACGCACGCCTCGGTACGGGGGGATCCGATCGGTTGCGGCGGGACTACGACAGAGCGCTGACCAATTCGGCGAGAGGCTCTCGGTAGTCACGGAGCGTCGGCATGCCGGCGAGGCGCCAGGCGGCGTTGTCGAGCACGCTGTTCGCCGGGCGCAATGCGGGACGAGGCGGTTGCAGGTCGGCTGTCTTGATCGGGAGCACCATCTCCCGCGATTTGCCCATCGCTTCGACGATCTCCTGGACGAACTCGTACCAGCTGGCGACACCCTGATTCGTCAGATGGTGGATGCCGGATCGGCGATCGACGGCAATACGTCTCAGAACCGGAGCGAGGTCTGCGCAGAACGTCGGGTGCCCGATCTGATCATCGACGAACGACAACTCAGGCCGTTCGTTGGCGAATCGCATGACGGTCTTGACCATGTTGTTGCCGAACTGGCCGCATACCCACGACGTGCGCACGACAGCAGCGCCGATGCCGGCCGCACAAGCTTCCGACTCGCCGCCGAGCTTCGAGCGCCCGTACGACGACTGCGGATTCGGCTCGTCCCACTCGGTATAGGGCGTGGCCTTGGTGCCGTCGAACACGTAGTCGGTGCTGATCGTCGTCAGGTGTGCGCCGGCGATGCGGCACGCCTCCGCCAGCCAGCGGACCGACAGCGCATTCGAAAGCCAGGCGCGGTCCGTATCCGATTCGCAGGCATCGACGGCGGTCCAGGCGGCGCAGTTGATCACCGTGTGCGGACGGATCGAGGTGATCGCTCCGAGGACGGCGTCACGGGAACAGACATCGAGTTCGGCGTGCGTCACGGCGGTGATGTCATCGCCGGCAGACTCGCACGCCAACGCGACGTCCCGGCCGAGTTGGCCACCGGCCCCGGTGACGAGCACACGCATCAGGTGATCACCATCGACGCAGCGGTCACGACTGGGTCACGAGGGCAGCACTGCCGATGCCTTGAGTGGTTCCCACCATGCTCGGTTGTTGCGGTACCAATCGACGGTTTCGCCGAGGGAGTCCTCGAACGGTTTCTCGAGTTTCCAGCCGAGCGCCGAGATCTTGTCGATGTTCACGGAGTAGCGGCGGTCATGTCCGAGGCGGTCCTCGACGGGTTGGATGAAGCTCTCGTCGCGGCCGGTCAACTCCAGCAGCAGATAGGTGAGTTCTCGGTTCGTACGTTCGCGATGTGCGCCGATGTTGTAGACCTCGCCGACCGTGCCGTGCTGCAGCACGAGGTGCGCTGCACGGTTGTGGTCTTCGACGTGGATCCAGTCGCGCACGTTGCCGCCATCGCCGTACAACGGGACCTTGTGGCCATCGAGGAGGTTGGTGGTGAACAGCGGGATGACTTTTTCGGGGAACTGGAACGGTCCGAAGTTGTTCGAGCAGCGTGTGACGACGACCGGCAGACCGTACGTCGTCACGTAGGAGAGGGCGATGAGATCACTGCCTGCTTTCGCTGCCGAGTAGGGCGAGCGGGGAGTGAGGATGTCGGTTTCGATGAACGACCCGACATCGATCGTGCCGTAGACCTCGTCGGTCGAGATGTGCAGGAACCTCTCTACGCCGACCTGACGGGCGACATCACACAACACGTTCGTACCGAAAACGTTGGTGGTGACGAACGCGTAGGGATCGATGATCGAACGGTCGACGTGCGTTTCGGCGGCGAAATGGACGACGGCGTCGTGGCCGTCCATCGCCGCGAGAACGGCATCTCGGTCACAGATGTCGGCGTGCACGAAACTCGCACGCTTGTCGTCGAGGACATCACGGATGCTCGACAGGTTCCCGGCATAGGTGAGCTTGTCGAAGACGGTGATCTCGTCATCGAAATTGGCGAGTACCCAACGGATGTAGTTCGAGCCGATGAAGCCGGCAGCGCCGGTGACGAACAATTTCATGGGATCAGTTCCTTCAGGTTCGCATCTGCCAGTAGGGGCGGCGGCCGGGCGGGAGGTCGGAGCGGTTCGGGTTGGCCTTGTCGCGCTCGGACAGGATCGGTTCGGTGACACCCCAATCGGCGCCGACCGCCGGGTCGTCCCAAGCGACACCCAACTCGTCCTGCGGGTTGTAGTAGCCGTCGACGAGATAGGTGATGACCATGTCGGTGATGGCGGCAAATCCATGGGCGACGCCGGGCGGGATGAAAACACCCTTGTGGTTGTCGCCGGAAAGGTCGAGTTCGAGCGTTGCCCCATCGGTCGGTCCACCCTCACGCAGGTCGTGCAGCACGACCCTCGCGCTCCCGAATGGGACGTACCAGTAGTCGGCCTGATGCAAGTGGTAGTGCAGACCGACGACGGAGTCGGCCTTGCGGTTGCCGCGGTTTCCCTGAACCATCTCACGGCCGTTCGGGAACCATTCGCGACGGTACGTCTCGATGAACAATCCGCGCTGATCGCCGTGAATCGTCGGGTCGACGAGCCAGACGCCGGCAATCTTGTCGGACTCAAAAACGTTCGGCATGGTGTGGGACACTCGCTTTTTGTGGGTGGGATGCGGGACGTGTCCCACGAAGGACAGGTTATTCGACGTCGATCTGACAATGATCGCCGACCATCAGCCGCAACGCCCGCGGTTTCGCCTGCGTGCGATTCACCACGACGTCCTTACCGATCAACGAATCCTCCAAACGGGCGATCTCGATGATCTTGCTCGCATCCATGATCACCGAATGCTCGACCTCCGAATTACGCACCTCACACAGAGCGCCGATCGCCGAGAACGGCCCGATGAAACTGTCGACGATGATCGCACCGGCACCGATCGCCACCGGCCCGCGAATCGTCGAGCGCACGACCGTCGCACCAGCCTCGACGATCACCCGACCGTCGATCGTCGAGAACTCGTCGATCACACCGTCCAGGCGCGTCTCGATCTTCTCCAGGAGCAACCGGTTCGCTTCCAACAACGGTGTCAACTTGCCCGTGTCGATCCACCAACCGCTCAACTCCTCCTGACTGACCCGCATCCCCTGATCGACCAACCACTGGATCGCGTCGGTGATCTCCAACTCGCCACGTGGCGACGGTTGAATCGATTTCACCGCTGTGATGATCATCGGGTCGAACAGGTACACCCCGACCAACGCCAGATCAGACGGCGGGTTCTCCGGCTTCTCCACCAAGTTGACGACATTGCCGCCGGCGTCCAACTCGGCGATACCGAAGCGGTGCGGATCAGGAACCTTCTTCAACAAGATCTGGGCCATCGGCGGGTTGAACTCGTGGCGCGCCGTCTCGAACGACCGCACGAACGCGCCAAGATCCTGTTCCAGCAGATTGTCACCGAGATACATCACGAAATCGTCGCCACCCAAGAACTCCTCGGCGATCAACACGCAATGCGCCAGACCGAGCGGTGCGTCCTGCGGGATGAAGGTGATCTTCGCCCCCCACGTGGACCCGTCACCGAGTGCAGCCATCACCTCGGCACGCGTATCACCGACGATCACACCGATCTCGACGATTCCAGCATGCACCATCGCCTCGATCCCGTAGAACAGGATCGGCTTGTTGGCGACCGGGACCAACTGCTTCGCGCTCGTGTGTGTGATCGGCCGCAGCCGTGTCCCGGCGCCGCCGGCAAGAATGAGACCCTTCATGGCGGCGCAAGTCTCGCAGGTAGCAGCCGGAAAGCCCACCCTCGATCATCGAGAGTTTGCCGAACAGAAGCCGACTGTTCAGACGTGAACTGCTGAACCCAGAGGTCTGCAGATCGGGTCGCTCAGGACGGGACGGTCGTGGTCGGCGGCGGCGTGTCCGTATCTCCACGGAAATAGGCGAGGATCGGATCGGCCGTTGCCGTTTCGACGTTCAGGACGTCTTTACCGTCGATGGTCACGCCGGTCACCGGCAGTGAGTAGCGCTCGAGTTTGTCCGTTGCGAGATCACTGAAACGATCTTTGAGGTCGGTGACGGTCAGTCCGCTGTCGAGGGTCAACGATGCTGCGGCGGCGGTGAGGAGCGACGAGAGCAGCAGCGGATTCTGCCCGAGCGCGCCATGCGCCTGGTTCAAGGCTGCCAGCATGAACTGCTGCTGGCGTTGGATGCGATCGAGGTCCGAGAGTGGATCCTCGACCCATTTGCCGTTCTTGAACTCCTGGTAGTGGCGTGAGCGTGTGTACTGCAGCGAGCCGATGCCATCGAGTTTCGGGCAGCCTGATGCGAGGATGTTGAGGCCGGTGTTGGTGTCACGCGTCTGGTACGGGAAGCAGACCGTGACCCC
This sequence comes from Actinomycetota bacterium, assembly GCA_043747685.1. Taxonomy (GTDB): domain Bacteria; phylum Actinomycetota; class Acidimicrobiia; order Acidimicrobiales; family Ilumatobacteraceae; genus JANXUF01. The sequence continues at coordinate 1,724 of JAYTOR010000128.1, read as the reverse complement.
GCCGATCGCGTCGACAACCTTCTTGAAGCCGACGAAATCGACCTCGATGTAGTGGTTGATGTCGATGTGGAAGTTGTTCTGGATCGTCTGCACGAGCGTCCCGGCGTTCTTGCTGAACGCTGCGTTGATGCGATCCTTCGACGTCGTCCCGGCAATCGTCACCCACAGGTCACGCGGCAACGACAGCAGCACCGCTTGCCCGGTCGCCTTGTTGTGGCGTAGCAGCATGATCGTGTCACTGCGCTGGCCGGCGGGAGCACCAGGACCGTCGATACCGCCTGCGTCTGCTGACGTCTTGTCCGTGTCGGCTCGCGTGTCGGACCCGACGAGCAGATAGGTCTCGACAAGTGCCCCGGGTTTGGCCTTGGTGACGACCCGCGTGGCGGTCTCGTCGTGGGCGATGGACTTGTTCGTCTGGTTCGCTTCGTACGTGAGAGCCATCGATCCGCCGACTGCAAGGTAGACGAACAGACCGATGGCGCTGGCCATCCGAGCGGGGGAACGACGTCCTGGTGATCCTGACACAGTGCTGCAACGGTAGCCAGCCCACTCGCTCAAGTGGCGGCAGGCCGCATGTGGATGACGTCACCGGCAGAGACCAACTGCCTTCCCGAGTCCGTTTCGACGACGAGCCTGCCGTCGCGCTCGACATCGACCGCCGTGCCGAAAAGGTCACCGTGCGGTAGTTCGATGCGCACCTCCAAACCGATCGTTCCGAGCAACGACCGGTACTCGTCGTGGATGTCGTCGGGGGAACCGGACGCGTCGAGCTGGCGGGACAACACGTCCAACAGCGCAAACAGAACCTCGTCGCGAGATCCCTGCAGCAGGCGCGCGGCGTCGGGCGGCGACCACCCGATGTTCAGTCCGAGCCCGACGACGACGTAGTAGACCCGATTCGCTGCGCCGCCGGCCTGCGCGAGGATCCCTGCGAGCTTGCGGCCGTCGAGCAGCAGGTCGTTCGGCCATTTGATCGACGGTGTGACACCTGCAACCTGTTGGCAAGCCCGCACTGCGGCAACGGCGACCCGCTGCGTCAAGGCGTGCAGCGGATCGAGATGCCGGCGAAACAGGATCGAGGCCAGCAGGTTGCCGGAACCCTCCGAATCCCATCTGCGGTCACGTCTTCCGCGCCCGGCCGTCTGGTGATCGGCGACCAGGACCGTCCCGTCGACAGCGCCTTCGGCGGCGGCAACGATCAGATCGGCGTTGGTGGAACCTGTCTGCGTGACGACTGTGACAGCAAAGTACGGCGGCCAGATGTCATCGCGAGCTGTCATAGAACCTACATTGTCATCCGTGCTTCAAAAGATCCTGATCGCCAACCGCGGCGAGATCGCCGTCAGAGTCATTCGCGCCGCCAAAGAGCTCGGAATCAAGACCGTCGCGGTCTATTCGGAACTCGACCGAAACGCGCTGCACGTGCGCCTCGCCGACGAGGCATACGCCCTCGGTGGCATGACCGCCGCCGAGAGTTACCTCAACACGGAAGCGATCCTCGACGCCATCCGTCAGAGCGGTGCTGACGGCGTTCACCCCGGTTACGGCTTCTTCTCGGAGAACCCCGACTTCGCCAGGCAGATCGCGGCGATGGGTGTTGCCTTCATCGGACCGCCACCGGAGGCGATGGACGAGATGTCGGACAAGGTCTCGTCGCGCAAGGCGGCATTGCGAGGCGGTGCGCCGATCGTGCCGGGTACGACGGAGTTCGCCAAGAGCGCCGA
>JAYTOR010000127.1:0-8237 GCA_043747685.1 Actinomycetota bacterium | reverse complement strand
ATCTGGCGCTTCTGTTCGCGATTCATATTCATCGACATGGTGATGGAGTCCTGTCCACGGGGTGCAGATTCACCCCGCTAGCAGGGCAGGAGGGGCTCGAACCCCCGACCCTCGGTTTTGGAGACCGATGCTCTTCCAGCTGAGCTACTGCCCTTGGTTGTCCACCACGCTTCCGATGAGGCGTGGTGGTAATGCTACCTACAGCTACCCCGCCAGAATCAGCGGGTTTCCTTATGTACCGTATGCGAGCGCTCGGTTTTGCAGTACTTCTTCATTTCGAGGCGCTCACGATCGTTGATCTTGTTCTTCATCGTGATGTAGTTGCGGTTCTTGCAACTGGTGCATTCGAGGGTGATCTTCACCCTCTTGTCGTTCCTGGCCATGACAGAGTCCCTTGCTACTTGTTGATCTTGACGACGCGGCCGGCGCCAACGGTACGGCCACCTTCACGAATAGCGAACCGCAGACCTTCGTCCATCGCGATCGGCTTACCCAACTGCACCGTCATCGCAACGTTGTCACCCGGCATCACCATCTCAGTACCCTCCGGCAACTGAATCGTGCCCGTCACGTCAGTCGTACGGAAAAAGAACTGCGGACGATAGTTATTGAAGAACGGCTTATGACGACCACCCTCCTCCTTCGACAACACATACACCTGACCCTCAAAATCGGTGTGAGGAGTAATCGAGCCCGGCTTACACAACACCTGACCGCGCTCCACATCCTCCTTCTTCGTACCACGAAGAAGCGCACCAATATTGTCGCCCGCCCGACCCTCATCAAGCAGCTTGCGGAACATCTCAACACCAGTACACGTCGTCTTTTGCGTATTCCGCAAACCGACAATCTCGATCTCATCACCCGTGTGAACCTTGCCCTGCTCAACCTTGCCCGTCACGACCGTGCCACGACCCGTGATCGTGAACACATCCTCAATCGGCATCAAGAACGGCTTATCCAACTCACGCACCGGCTCAGGCACCGAGTTATCACAGGCGTCCATCAGTTCCATGATCTTTTCCTGCCACGCCACATCACCCTCCAACGCCTTCAACGCTGACACTCGCACGACCGGACAGTTATCCCCATCAAACTCGAACGACGACAACAACTCGCGCACCTCAAGCTCAACCAACTCCAAAAGCTCTTCGTCCTCAACCATGTCCGCCTTGTTCAACGCCACAACGATGTACGGCACACCAACCTGACGAGCCAACAACACATGCTCACGCGTCTGCGGCATCGGACCATCCGTCGCCGCAACCACCAAGATCGCCCCATCAACCTGCGCAGCACCAGTGATCATATTCTTGATGTAATCGGCATGACCCGGCATATCGACATGCGCATAATGCCGGTTCGGGGTCTCGTACTCGATATGCGCAATCGAGATCGTGATCCCACGAGCCTTCTCCTCAGGCGCCTTATCGATCTGATCAAACGGCGTATACGTCGCCAAACCCTTACCAGCCAACGTCTTCGAAATCGCCGCCGTCAACGTCGTCTTCCCATGATCGATATGACCCATCGTCCCAATATTTACATGCGGCTTATTACGCTCAAATTTTGCCTTGCTCATCGCAGGTTCTCTCCGTTTAGGGTCGATGGGTTGTCAAAGAACTCGGCGAGTCTACGATCGCAGCCGGTGGATTCCACCTCGCGAGGCTGACGGGTTAGCTGACGAGGCAGCCACCGCTGTGGCCCTCCGGGTACAGCCTACGGGAGTTGATGGACAACGAGCGGAAGGACCGCCGTCGCGCCGGCATCGCGTAGTAGAGCAGCCGCCACCGTCATCGTCCAACCGGTTCGATAGAAGTCGTCGACGAGCAGGATCGGACCACGCGGCAGTTCGATTTCGGCGCGGATCGTCAGTCCGGCGTCGAGCGCTTTGACTCTGACACCCGACGCGCTGTCGGTCGGCGGCGCTGCACCGTGCTGACGGAAGACGTCGATGACCGGCAAACGGCCGACACTCCCGAGATGCTCGGCGATCGAATGCGCCCGGCGTGGGAATCGTCGAGAGGGAATGGGCACGACGGCAACTGGTCGTTCGGCCCACTGCGACTTCCAACGGCGCATGACGTCGACCAAACCATCGGCGATCTGCTGGTCGATCGGCGTGTCGGAACGGTCGAACGCCGCAAGTTCTTCTCGCCAGCCGGGATCGTCGGCGAACGCCAACGCCCGCCCTTCGGAGGCGGCGACGATCTTGCCGGGCCGACCGGCTCCTTTCGGCCACAGCTTGCGCTGCTCGAGCACCACGTCGATGCCACGGGAAAAGGCTCGAGCCTGCAAACGGGCGTCGATGGAGGGGGCGAGTCCTGGCGGCGGCAGCTGACCCGTGCAAACCGAACAACGACCACACGGGACAGGATCCGGATCGTCGAGTGCCCGTTGCAGGAACTCCATGAGACAACCAGCGCCCGATGCATAGCGCCGCATAACATCGGCCTCTTCGGCACGGACCCGGCGGAGCGTGTCCCATTTCGCAGCATCGTGCACGTACGATTGTCCGGTCGACTCCCAGCCGTCGTGTTGCTTGCTCACCGTCCCGTCGACGGCGAGCAGCTTCAGCAGACCTTCGAGCCGCCCGCGCCGGATTCCGGTCGCCGTCTCCAATGACGGAAGCGACGCAGTCCCATTCGCCAGCACGGCGACGATCTTGTCGACGTAGTCGGGGTCGGGGATCGAGGCAGTCGCGAAGTACTCCCAGATCGGCTCGTCGGCCTCCGACGGCAGCAGCACGGCGAGGGCCGTGTCGAGTGCTCGGCCGGCACGCCCGACCTGCTGGTAGTAGGCGACTGGCGAGGCCGGCGATCCGACGTGGATACAGAAGGCGAGGTCCGGCTTGTCGTAGCCCATCCCCAGCGCCGACGTGGCGACGACGGCCTTCAGCGAATTGCTTCGAAGCCGCTCCTCGATGACGATCCGCGAATCGGCGTCGAGACGCCCGGTGTAAGCGGCGACGTCATGCCCTGCGGTGACGAGAAACCCGGCCAGCTTGTCGGCTTCCGCCACCGTCAACACATAGATGATTCCAGAGCCGTCGACGCGTTGCAGCGCGTCGCTGACCCACGCCCATCGATCGAGGGGCCCGAGATCGGGGACGACCGCCAGCCGCAGTGACGTCCTCGCCAAGCTGCCTCGGAAGACGGCAGTGTCAGGGCCGAGTTGACCGGCGACATCGGCGGTGACACGCTCGTTCGCCGTCGCCGTGGTCGCCAAGACGGGCGTGTCGGCGGCGAGCGTGAACAGATGCCTGGCGAGCAGTTGATAGTCAGGACGGAAGTCGAACCCCCAGTCGGAGATGCAGTGCGCCTCGTCGATGACCACCATGCCGGTCGCCGCCAACAGACGGGGCATCCTGGCTGCAAACCGCGGATTGCCGAGCCGCTCGGGTGACACGAGGAGGACGTCGAGGGCGTTGTCATCGACCATCGCCAACACGTCGTCCCACGCATCGATGTTCGTCGAGTTGATCGTCGCTGCGCGCAGCCCCGCTCGTTCAGCTGCGGACACCTGGTCGCGCATCAACGCCAACAACGGTGAGATCACGAGCGTCAGCCCGGACGCTGCGGCGCGCAACGCCGAAGTCGCCGCCCAGTACACCGCCGACTTGCCCCAGCCGGTCGCCTGGACCACGAGGACACGGGAGCGGTCGACGACGAGCGCACGGACCGCTTCGAGTTGGTCGTCCCGTGGACGCGCTCCCGGTCCGGCGAGCGCAGCGATGACACGCCGCATGTGCTCGTCCGCCTCGCCAACGTCGATCGGCCGTGTCCGAGCGGTGAGCGAGGAGGATGGGTTCATGGTGCCGACCCTACGCCGAGGGTGTGGCAACGTTGCCCGGCCGGCGGCTCGAACAACCCCTGCCAGGTTTCGCCGTCTCCGTCACCTCGCTGTTCCGTGCGTGAAAACTGACAGGCGACCGATCTGAACCGGCCAGAGGTTGTCTGGTTCAGAAGCGCATCATCGATGCCATGACCACTTCCACCGGCATGTCCACCGGCGTTGGCACCGATGAGTCCTCCGGGACTGCTTCGTCGATACCCACGCCACCGCCACGACAACGCGAGAGCAGAACGAGACCACTGATGAGCGCGCAGCTACACACGGAATCCGTCGAAACCCGCCACGTGACTGATGGACCCTCAGCGATTCGGACGCGGCAGCTTGTGAGACGCTACGGCGACCTCACCGCTGTCGCCGGCATCGACCTCGATGTCTCTCGCGGGGAGATCTACGGGTTCCTCGGCCCGAATGGCGCCGGCAAATCGACGACGATGCGAATGCTCTGTACGCTCGTCGCTCCGACCAGCGGCTCCGCAGAGGTCGCCGGGTACGACATCGTCGCAGACCCCGGTGCCGTTCGGCTGCACATCGGCGTCGCACTCCAGGAAGCGGCCCTCGATCCGAAGCAGACCGGAAGGGAACTGCTTCGTCTGCAGGGTCGCCTCTACGGCCTACCGAAGGCCGTCGCCCGCCGCCGGGCCGACGAACTCGGCGAGTGGATCGGCCTCGGCGATGCATTGCAGCGCCCGATCGGCGGCTACTCCGGCGGCATGAAGCGCCGGCTCGATCTTGCGGCAGCGTTGGTCCACAACCCGGACGTGCTGTTCCTCGACGAGCCGACGACCGGGCTTGATCCCATCAGCAGGGCGACCGTCTGGGAGGAGGTTCAACGGCTCAATACCGAACTCGGGATGACGATCTTCCTGACGACGCAATACCTCGAGGAGGCGGACGTGCTCGCCGACCGTGTCGGCATCATCGACGGCGGACGGATCGTCGCCGAGGGAACCCCATCAGAACTCAAGCGCTCTGTCGGCGCCGACCTGATCATCGTGCAGGTCGCCGGTGCGGCGTCGCCGGTCATCGCTGCGCTCGACAGGGTGGCCGGCGTGATCGGCGTCGAGGCGCACGGATCGGAAGCGGTCATCTCGACGGAGAACGGCTCCAGCGTCATCAGTGCCGTCGTCGTCGCACTCAGCGAACGGGACATCAGTGTTCGCGAATTGACGCTGCGAACACCGACGCTCGACGACGTCTTCCTCGAACTGACCGGCAACCGCATCGCCGACGACGACAACGACAACGACGACAAGGGCACCACCGACAAGGGCACCACCGACAACAGGGAGCAAGTGAAATGACCGCAGTGACCACCAGCATCTCCACCAGCCGTACGAGTGATATCGGCGCGATCGGGCGCGGCGACGTGACCGCTCGGCCTGCGGCGCGCTGGCGGACGTCATCGCCATCGCCGGGCGGGCCCTCAGGGCCGTCCCGCGCGACGTGGCGACGGTCGTTCCGGCGATCTTCATCGCCCTGTTCTTCTTCCTCGTGAACATCGCCACGCTCTCGCATCTGACGGAGGGGCAGATCGCCGGGTTCAACTTCAAATCCTTCGAGCTGCCAACGGCGATCCTGCTGGGCGTCACCGGCGTGTCTCGAGCTCCAGCGCTCGTGCTCGACGTGCAGGACGGCTACTTCGACCGGCTGCTCCTCAGCCCGGTGCGCCGATCGGCGATCCTGCTCGGGCACCTCATCGCCGACGTCGCCGTGGCGATTGCGCTGATCGTGCCGATCCTCATCGTCGGCCTGGCGATCGGCGTCCGGTTCGATACCGGGATTGCCGGCATGCTGGTCTTTGTGCTGCTCGGTGCACTCTGGAGCCTGGCGTTCTCCGGCTTCGGATATGCAATCGCTCTGAAGACCGGCAACCCGGCGGCGGTGAACTCGTCGTTCCTGCTGTTCTTCCCGTTCCTGTTCCTGACGACGTCGTACGTGCCGAAGGAACAGTTGTCCGGCTGGCTGAAGACGGTCGCTTCGTGGAATCCGGTGACGTACCTGTTGGAGGGGTTACGGGCGCTCGTCTACCGAGGCTGGGATGGCACACGCCTTCTTCAGGCGCTCGCCGCCGTCGCCATCGTCGGTGCGATCAGCCAGACGATGTGTTTCGCGGCACTGCGCGGCCGCGTCAAGCGCGGCTGAACGAGATCGAGGATTCTGTGGACCGATTTGCACCGCCGGCGGTGCACCAGTGGACTCAGTTCGACAACGATCGCCGCCGACGGAGGCGGTTACTCGCCGCGGACACGCTTGATGATGTCTGCGGCGATCGTGTTGGGAACTTCCTGGTAGCTGTGGAACTGCATCGTGTACGTCGCCCGGCCCTGCGTACGTGAACGCAGATCGGTCGAGTACCCGAACATCTCCGACAGCGGGATCTGCGCCCGGACGTTCTGTACGTTGCCGACTGCTTCCATGCCTTCGATCCGGCCACGCCGGCTTGACAGGTCACCCATCACATCACCCATGTACTCGTCGGGGGTCACGACCTCGACGCCCATGATCGGCTCGAGCAGCACCGGCTTTGCCATTTCGGCTGCACGCTTGAAGACCATCTGGCCGGCGATCTTGAAGGCCATTTCCGAGGAGTCGACGTCATGGTATGCGCCGTCCATCAACGTCGCCTTGACGTCGACGGTCGGGTAACCGGCGAGTACACCGTTGTCCAAGGCGGCCTGGATGCCCTGGTTGACCGGCTGGATGTACTCACGGGGGATGCGGCCACCGGAGATCTTGTCGACGAACTCGTAGCCCTTGCCGGGGTTCGGCTCGAGCGTGACCTTGACGACGGCGAACTGACCGGAACCGCCGGACTGCTTGATGTGGCGGTACTCGACGGAATCGACTTTGTTGGTGATCGTCTCGCGGTAGGCCACTTGCGGCTTGCCGACGGTGGCATCGACGCTGAACTCCCGTTGCATGCGGTCGACGATGATCTCGAGGTGCAATTCGCCCATGCCGGAGATGACGGTCTGGCCGGTCTCTTCGTCGGAACGCACACGGAACGTCGGGTCCTCGTCCGACAGCGATTTGAGCGCCTTGCCGAGCTTGTCCTGGTCACTCTTGGTGCGCGGCTCGATTGCCACGTGGATGACCGGCTCTGGGAAGACCATGCGCTCGAGGACGATCGGGTTCGACCGGTCGCACAGTGTGTCACCGGTGGTCGTGTCCTTGAGGCCGAGGCCGGCGACGATGTCGCCGGCCATTGCTGAATCGAGGTCCTGGCGGTCGGCAGCGTGCATCAAGAGGATGCGGCCGAGGCGCTCACGGCGCTCTTTCGTCGAGTTGTAGACCTCGTCGCCCTTGTTGATCTGGCCGGAGTACACCCGGAAGTAGGTCAGCTTGCCGAATGGGTCGGCGACGATCTTGAAGGCAAGTGCGGCGAACGACTCGGTGTCGGACGGCTTGCGTTCGATGATGTCCTCGCCGTTGACGGTCGTGCCCTTCGTCGGCGGGATGTCGAGCGGGCTCGGCAGGAAGTCGACGACAGCGTCGAGCATCGGCTGGACACCCTTGTTCTTGAAGGCCGAACCGCACAGGATCGGAACGAACTCGAACGACAGCGTGCCCTTGCGGATCGCACTTTTGATCTCCGCCTCGGTAATCGGTTCGCCGCCGAGATACTTCTCCATCAACGCTTCGTCTTCGGTGGCGATCGTGTCGAGCAGCAACTCGCGATACTCCGCAGCCTGATCGGCCATGTTCGCCGGAATTTCCAACTCGTCCCACTTGGCGCCGAGTTCCTCGTCGTGCCACACCAAGGCCTTCATCTTCACCAGATCGATGAGTCCGATGAACGGCTTCTCGCTCTCCGGTCCACCGGATCCGATGGGCAGATGCAGTACGGCGCACGTTGCGTCGAGCCGATCTTTGACCATCTCTATGGTGCGGTAAAAGTCGGCGCCGATACGGTCCATCTTGTTGATGAAGCACATACGAGGCACGTTGTACTTGTTGGCTTGGCGCCAAACCGTTTCGGTCTGTGGTTCTACGCCGGCCACCGAATCGAACACCGTGACGGCGCCGTCAAGCACGCGCAGGTTGCGCTCCACCTCGATGGTGAAATCCACGTGGCCGGGGGTGTCGATGATGTTGATGCGGTGGTTGTTCCACACACAGGTGGTGGCAGCGGACGTGATGGTGATGCCACGCTCCTGCTCTTGCACCATGTGATCCATGGTGGCGGCGCCATCGTGAACCTCACCGATCTTGTACGTCTTGCCGGTGTAAAAGAGGATGCGTTCGGTAGTGGTGGTCTTGCCCGCGTCGATGTGCGCGATAATTCCGATGTTGCGTGTGCGGTCCAGCGGGAACTCACGTGCCATGTTCGTGTCTCAGTCTTGTGTGGGGGAACAGCGGTAGCTGGATTACCAGCGATAGTG
>JAYTOR010000126.1:0-2930 GCA_043747685.1 Actinomycetota bacterium | reverse complement strand
GTCGCGGTTTGCGCACCGTCGCAAATGTGTCGGAGCGCCGAACTCGGTACATTGTCACGGTGTTGTTGGCGGAACTCGAGGTGTGGCACAGTCGCCCATTCACGCCGACGCGGCGCGTCTCGCTCGGCCATCTGGTGCTGCCGTCCGACCCCGCTCCGGGATTCGGCGGGCTGCTGCTCGGAGCGGTCGTTGCCGCCCATATGGACCCGGCAGACGACGACCTGTGGCCGGACATCCATCGTCTGATCGATCAGGTCGATCGCGGCGACAACGTCGTGCAGCCCCGCCTGCGTCACCGTTTCCAGGTCGACCGCCTCGGCCTCGCCCGTTCGACACACCGATTGATCGGCGAGGGCGAGGACCTCAAGTTCGAGTTCGACAGCCACGGCAACAAGCTGCAACAGGTACTCGGAGCGATCTACGCCGCAGAACGCCTCGAGGAATCCAGTCGTCATCTCGTTGCCGAGGTGCTGCATACCGCGATGCGATGGACGGGACCGATCGGCCCTGATCTCGTTGCCCGCCTCGTCGGCTCTCGCGCCAAGTCGTTCAAGTCGCTCGCCGACCCGCGTGCGTGGGCGCTCGACCTGTTGGGCTTTCCGGAGGGCTCGAAGAAGCCGTCGAAGCGAGACGTCACGGTCCGATTCCGTGGGCAGTTGATGGTCGTGCACCCCGACCACGGCGGCAGCGAAGTCGGTGCTAGCGCGGCGATCGGCGACCTCGGAGAAGCCAGACGCATCCTCCTCGCCTGGCACGAGTAGTGCGATCTGATTTCCTGTCGCAAGATGTCCGGTGGGGGAATGGTCCGAGTCACCGGATGTCCACGCAATCGGCGACATTCGGTGACACGGACGCGAGCGGCGTCCTGCGTCCACTCCGGTGCATCGCACCTCACTAATCTTGGCTGATGGTTGCTCCGAAGGCGTTGCTGTTGACACCGGGTGCGGGCAGCGATCGCAACCAGTCGACACTGTTGGCGATCGAGGCCGCCGTTCCGAAGTTGACCGTCGAGCGCATCGACTTCCCGTATCGCCTGGCCGGCCGCAAGGCGCCTGACCGGGCGCCGATCCTGATCGAGTGTGTTCGTCGCGAATCCGCTGCGCTGGTTGTGCGGGCGAAGTGCAAACCGGCAGCGCTGTTGCTCGGCGGGCGTTCGATGGGTGGCCGAATGTGTTCGATGGCGGTCGCCGAGGGGCTCGCTGCCGCCGGACTCGTGTTGATCTCGTATCCGCTGCACCCGCCTGGAGCCCCCGAGAAACTGAGAACGGCGCACCTGCCGATGATCGCCGTTCCAGCGCTGTTCGTCCACGGAACGAGAGACCCGTTCGGCACTCCTGAGGAGTTGACGATGGCGACAGCGACCATCGCCGGGCCGGTGACCCACGTCTGGATCGAAGGCGGTCGACACGATCTCAAGGGTAGGGACGATGTCGTCGCCGCCGCTGTGGCTACCTGGATACGGGGCTTGGGGAAGGCGCAGCGTCCACCGGGTTGATGTCCTCGAGTTCGCGGTGGGCGGTCTCCGGGAACATCGTCAGAACGATGAAGATGACGATGATCTCGCCGAGCGCAAGCCCTCCCATCACCCGCACGTGGCTGATGTGGTGGTCGAGGAGACCTCCGGCGGAGAGGATGCCCAGCGAACCACCGACCAGTGCGAACGTCGTGACCCACCACGCTGAACTGCCGCGGCGGGCAGTCGGGAAGACCTCGGCCCGGTATACCGCCAGCGCAGGGACGGCAGCCCCGGCGATCAACCCACCCAACAGCGCGCAGATCCACATCGGCCACCCGCTGACCCCGAACGAGGCGACGAGGAAAATCGAACCGCCGAACACGGAGATCGCCCCGATTCGCTTGCGGCCCTTGCGTTCAGCCAGTTTGCCGCCGATGAGGATGCCGAGCCCTGCCGGAGTCGCCGTCACCAGCGTGAACAGCGCGACCCTGCCGGCGTCGAAACCGCGCACGTCCTTGAGATAGCGGTTCTGGAAGAACGACGCTGCTCCGAGGAAGATGTTGCCGAAGAAGGCAACGGATGCTTGCACCCAGAATCGCCGGCGGTCGAACTTCGGGGCGACGGCGTGCCTGGCGATGAACCGCTTGGTCTCCGGCAGCCGCCTGGCGATGTCGACGGCGACGATCAACCAGATGAGCGATACGAGGTAGACCAGTCGCCACCCCTGCGTACCGAGGTCGGCAAGTTTGAGTGTCCAGACGCAGACTCCTGCGCCGAGTCCGCTGGCCATTGCCAGCAGGCTGACGGCGTACGCCCGCGAGTTCTTGCCCATTTCCTCGGCCGCCATCACGGCGATCAGCAGATCGAGCGTCAGCGCAATCGGGCGGGCGAGTGTCTGGGTTGCGACGAGGATCGGGAACGTCGGTGCGACGGCACCTAGGGCGCAGAGTGTCGGTGCCGCGAATGCGCAGAATTGGATCATCTTCCGGCGCCCGACGCGGTCGGCCATCATGGCAATCGGGAACGTCAGCAGGATGCCCATTCGCACGACGGCGCCGCCGATTCCCTGACCGCTGTTGTTGACGTGGAAGGCGTCGGCGGCGACGGCAGCAGTTTGGGTGAAGATCGTGTTGACGAACGCGGAGATCAACGACGATGCCGCCAACAGACCGAGGATCAGCACATGCCGTTCGGTGAAACGGTCAGGCGGGGCCCACCATGGTTGGCGCTGGAAGTTCTCCGGAGCGCCGCGTGCCGTGCGCCGCATCGTCAGCCAGATGATCGGCGTGAACAACCACGAGAACCAGGGCAACACGATCGAGAATTTGGTCTCCTCGACGGCCTCCGACATCCGCGACGTCCCCGTCCCATCCGACGTCCCCATCCCCGACGTCTCCCCTGGAACCGTCAGTCGTCGCTCGTAGGAATGGAACGGACCGTCGACCTGTCCGAAGCGCCGCTCGCCGGGCGCCAC
>JAYTOR010000125.1:0-1850 GCA_043747685.1 Actinomycetota bacterium | reverse complement strand
AACGCCTGCACGTCCGGCTTCGCGAGGTCCTCGACACTGAGACCGGTCTTCTTGCCGGTCGCTGCGTAGTACTCGGCAATTGTGAAGTTCAGGCCGCTGGTGGAGAAGTTCGGGTTCGTCTTGCCGAGTCGGAACAGGCCCCATTCGGGGTGCCCGTACGCGGCCCAGCCATGCGGGTCGTTCGCCAGCTTGGCGATGTCGGCAAACCCGATCGGCTTTCCTGGATAGCCGAGTGCGTCGGCCATCGGCTTCAACATGGCGATCACGAGTGGCGTGAGCATGATTGCCGGGCTCGCTGGCGCGATGGTCTTGCCGGAACGCTGGTCGACGATCGCCCCCCAACCGCTCGCAGCCGGAGACCAGACCACGGGTTTCGGCGATGCGGTGTCGGAATCCGGCCACCCTCTGACGATCAGGTCGGCTGCCGCTCCAGAGGACATGGTGTATGGATCGACGAAGACGCACGTGCCGTCGACGTGCTGCCTGGTGCCGTTGAAGTCGTTCGCCAGCGTTGTCATCAGCGCGATCTTCTCCGAGCTGACTGCCATTTCGATCTTCGTGCAGTTGCCGCCATCGCCGTTGACGACGGTGCCGGTTGGTGCCGTCGTCGTCTTCGATGATCCACTGCAACCAGCGGCGATGATCGTGACGGCGGCCAGTAGTACCGCTGATGTTCGTCTCATTTGAGACCTCCGTAGAAAGGAAGATTGAGGAAGACGTCAGCGGACGACGGCAGTCCAGTAGGGCCGGTGGTCACAGACTCCCAGCCATCAGCAATCAGTAGTTGGGTGAGTTCGGCAGACATCGTCGATGGGAGAACGGTGCCCTTGGCGCTCGCCACCACAGCGCGAGCGCGGACGATCGGCGTCGGTGTGATGAGCGGGAATTCGCTCCCTCGTGTTCCGATCTGTGTCGTGTAGTCGGCATCGGTGGTGATGGCGACACGTGCGGAACTCGGTCTGGTGAGGATGGCGTTGACCGCCGACGTCGAGGACGAAACGTACCCCTGGACCGACGCCTCGACATTGCTCAACCAGCTCTGAAAATCGTCGCGATCGTCGATGACAACCTTCGTTGCGTCGGCGTCAGAACCAAGAAATCCGCGAGTGAGCGCACCCATTGCCGTCAGTCCGACAGCGCTCGTCCGGGGATCGAGATGACCGATGCGAATGGTCGACGAGGCAACATCGCCGATGCACTTCCAGGTGACAGCACCAGCTGCGCATGTCGACCCGTACGGCGAGCCGAGCGAATTGGAGGTGACGGCGACCATCGGCGACTCGGCGAGCGGCGTAACGGTGCCGAGGTTGGTGAGCAACGGCAGCGGATCGATCGTGACCCACGCCGCCGGATTGGTCCCGCCGATGACCGCCTTCACCGTCGATGCGTACGGCCCGACAACGATCTTCACCGTTGGATGTTTCGCCGCGTAGGCGTTGCAGATCGCCGACAGGTCTGACACGCAGGCGACCGTGATAGCGATGTCCGTCGGCGTCGCCGTCGAGCCGTTCGTCGCCGCAACGGGGTCCTGCTCGTCGAGTTGATGGCGTAAGACGATCGCGCCGATGATGAGTGCTATGGCCAGCAATGCCGCCCCGATTCGCTTCGCTGCCATTGCCCGGAATCGTAGAGCCTCGGCAACGCCGTCGACCGACGAAGTCACCAAATCTCGCGCCGACGACGAGATGCGGTGACGTCGGCGGGCGTTGACATTTCGCGCTGATTGCTCAGCCGAGGATGTCGGTGGCGATGAGCGTCGTGAGTTCCTCTGTCGTCGGCTCGTCGACGGTCGAGAGGCGGATCGCCTGGTGGGCGAGCGAGGCCTCGAACAGGTTGCGGATATAGCGGGC
>JAYTOR010000124.1:0-15554 GCA_043747685.1 Actinomycetota bacterium | reverse complement strand
GTCCGGTGCTCAAGGCATCGACGCCAGAGCTCGTGCAGAGTCGTCTCGCGCTGTGCAGTATCGCCGCGTCGGTCCTGGCTCAGGGACTCGCCCTGTTGGGGATCGACGTGCCGGAGCGCATGTAGTCGATGAATCCGATCCCGCAATCGCTGCTGCCTGACACTGCGACGTGTGAACCAGATGGTTCACTCTCGATCGGTGGTGTGCTGGTTTCTGTCCTCGTCGCGCAATACGGCACACCGCTGTTCATCTACGACGAGGCGCACCTACGCAATCGCTGCCGTGAGGCGGTCGAGGCATTCGGCGTGGGCAACGTCGTATACGCCACCAAAGCTTTTTTGTGTAAGGCAATGGCCCGTCTCGCCGTCGAGGAGGGCATGCGACTCGACGTCGCCTCCGGTGGCGAACTGTATGTGGCGATGGCAGCCGGTGTGTCGCCGGAACAGTGCGTTCTGCACGGCAACAACAAGAGCCTCGACGAGCTGCGTTATGCGATTACCTCAGGCATCGGTCAGGTCAACGTCGACAGCTTCGACGAACTTGACCGCCTCGACATGTTGCACCGTGAAGGCCTGCCGCCCGTCGACGTCCATCTGCGAATCACCCCCGGTGTCCATGCTCATACTCACGATTTCATCGCCACCGGTCAGGATGATTCGAAGTTCGGATTCAACCTCGCCAACGGCGACGCACTGCGCGCCGTGGAACGAGCGCGCGCATCGTCAGCAGTCACCCTGACCGGGCTGCACTGCCACATCGGATCGAACGTCTTCGTCGCTGAGAACTTCGGTCGTGCCGCCGAAGTGATGGCCGGGTTCTTCAATCCGCTCGGACTGCCGGAACTGACGCTCGGCGGAGGCCTCGGGGTCGCGTATGTCGCCGGCGAAGAAGCCCCGACGATCACCTCGTGGGCCAAGGTGTTGCACGACGCCTGCTCCGGTCTCGGCGTCGATGCCCGTATCTCCGTCGAACCCGGTAGGGCGATCGTCGCGTCAGCCGCGATCACCGTCTACACCGTCGGAACGATCAAGGACATCCCCGGCATCCGCACCTACATCGCCGTCGATGGCGGTATGAGCGACAATCCCCGTCCCGTGCTGTACGGCAGTGGATACGAGGCGTTCATGCCATCGCACCCGCTCGCCGACCGCTCCCGTCATGCGCGTCTCGTCGGTAAGCATTGCGAGAGCGGTGACGTCCTGATCTTCGATGCAGCGGTCCCGGAACAGTTGGCCGTCGGAGACCTCCTCGCCACCCCGGTGACCGGAGCCTATGGGCTTGCGCTGTCGTCGAACTACAACAAGTTGACCAGGCCGGCAGTGGCCTTCGTTCGGGATGGAGAATCGCGACTGGTGATGCGCCGTGAGACATACGACGACTTGATCCGGTGTGACGTCGACTGATGAGCCGCTTAGGACAGTTCTTCGACCGCTTCAGGAAGGGTGCCGACACGCAGCCGCCTCGCCGATCACCCGCCGTATCCGCCAGCCGGCCGAGGATCGGCGACGTCCGTCCCGGACCCGTACCTCGACCAGTCCCTCGAACCGGCGGGCGTCGAGTCGTGCCGCCAGCAGCTGGCGTGCGGGCCGGCCATCGGGTCGAGCCGGACACCGAACTCGCTGACGTCACGATCGTCTACTCGCCGATGCTCGACGGTGATCCTGACCCCGGTGAGGTCGTGTGGACCTGGGTGCAATTCGAGGACGATCCGACGCAGGGCAAAGACCGCCCGGTGGTGATCATCGGCCGAGCAGGTTCGGACCTCGCCGCCGTTCAATTGACGACCAAGCCGCATCCCGAACGCCGGGACGAGGTCCCGGTCGGCGTCGGCTCGTGGGACTCGAGTGGACGCGCGAGCTATGCCAAGCTCGAACGCATCCTGACCGTCCATCCCGGTGCCGTGCGTCGCGAAGGCTCAATCCTCGAGCGACACCGCTTCGATGATGTGGTCACTGCCTTGCGGAAATTCCACGGTATCCGCCTGGCCTGAAACAGGCGATGTAAGCGCGCTTCGGGTCGAGGTGGCGGATATCGCATCCGCTGCGATATTCACCATCTCGATATGACAACTTCTGGTGGTCAGAACACAGGGGTCGGTGGCGGGGGGAGCGGGGTTCCGTTGTTGTGGGCGTTGACCGCTCCGGCGATGTCGCGCAATGCTGCCGCCATCACCGCCAAGGGGTCGCCGGCGACGTTCGATTCCTTCCACCGCTTGCGCATCTGGTTCAACCCTGCGAGAGCCTCCGGCGAGGCAGTGCCCAATACCTCGCCGAGCTTGGCGAGGTTCCAGCCGGCGGCCGCGGCGAGCGTCTGTGACTCCGCCCGATAGTGCTCTCCGACGGCGAGGTCGACTTCCGCCGGGGTCATCGCCGGGACGATGCGTTGGGCTATTCTCGCCATGTTGCGGTACGAACCCTGCAGTAGAAACGACGGTTCGCCACGCAGATGATCGTCGACGGTTGCCGAGGCGATGTAGGCGGCGTTGACCTTGAGCAGTTGATCGCGGACACGCAGCAGATGGCTGAGAGTCTTGGTGATCTGCGTCAACTCCGTCGCACCGTACGGATGGATGAGGTCGTCACTACGCAGCGGTTGGCCGGCGGCAGCACGCAACAGCACGTCGAGGTCCTGCTTACCCCGAGACAGCACGGGGGCCACGACCTCGTTCACACCGCAGCCGTTCTCGACGAAGCTCTGGGCGAAAGCGGCAGCTGCAGACAGGGCGACATCGCCGAGATTGTGGACGTCGGCACGGTTCGCCAACATGTCTGGAATCCGGAACGAGGAACCGGACGAGGTGTACGGGTTGGCAGCCATGACCATCACGAAACGCTTGCCAGCCAGGGAGAACGTCTTCGCCTCACCTTCGAGTACGCCCTCGATCCGGCGCGTCGCGTCGCACAGCGGGATGAACTTCTGCAGCAGTTCTGGCGAGGTGTGCTGCACGTCGTCGAGATAGCAGATGACGTTGTTGGCCATCGCAAATGCGCGGTTCAACTTCGCCAGTTCCTCGGCGGCGGCGAGGTTCGGCGCAGCCGCAGGGTCGAGTGAGGTGACCTCGTCGCCGAGTGCAGGTCCGTTGATCTTGACCAGCGCAAACCCCAGTAGCGAGGCCACGTATTCGATCAGCGTCGTCTTGCCATAGCCGGGTGGTGAGATCAGCAGCAGCAGGCCCTGGGCCGCGCCGTTGAGGCCCAGCTGGCGGGCGACGTTGTCGCCGACGAGTGGCAGGTAGACCTCGTCGATCAGGCGGTTGCGGACGAAGGAGGTGATCACTGTCGGATGCAGCGTGTCGAGTTCCAGGCGCTGCTGTTCGTTGGTGAGCAGAATGCGGCGGCTCTCGCTGAACTGCCGGAAGCGATCGACGCCGTCGCGGCGGTACGTCATGAAGTTCGTCAACGAATCGCTCGGATCGAGCGTCAGTGAACCATTGACGATCGCCGGATGTTGGCTGCGCAGACCAGTGACGGTGACCGTGGTCGGCACCCCGGTGGCGATTGCGACGTTCGGGTCGAGGATTTTCCAGACGGCCTCGGCGGCGACGGAGATCGGCGACGCTGGGTCCAGGTCCTGGGCCCAGCGGACGAGCTGACCGAATGTTGCGTGGCGCAGGTCGAGGCCGTGTTCGGAGCCCCACGATTCCAGGTGTTCAGCAGCCTTCGCAGCGTCCGGGCGGACGGCCGCCTCCTGTGAGCGGTTGATCAGCCAGTCGCAGGCGACTCGTGCATCGAAACGATGCTTGAGTCCCGCCTCCGAGGCGATCGAATCGAGTTGCGGCCCGACGCGCTTGATGAATGCCTTACGCGACTTGCCGATTCCCAACGCTTCGAGGGCGATCAGTTCCTTGGCGAGTTCGTCGTGTTGGCGAAGATCGAGCGAGCGGAGCCATACACCGGCGACAGCGCGGTCGATGCCGGAAACTCTCACCGCCGGAACGGTCCACCACGGCTGCAATGCTTCGACGATGCGCACCGCGTCGGCGTCGTGGACACCGGGCTCGAAGCCGTCCTCGATCCGCGACGTCGCATATGCCGAGATGCCGGAGGTCGGGATGTCCTGGGTCAGCGCCGAGAACGCGAGGTATGCGGCACGTGGGATCGTCGTGGTCTCGCTCGGATAATTCTGACCGGCGAGGTCGGCGAATTGGGCAAGGGCGCCCTCCCGGATCGGCATCCGCAGTTCGGTTCCGGTGAGACGGAGTTCGAACATCGGGTGTGCCGGGTCGGTGACGTTCGAGTCGAGGCGCAACTCGAACGGTTCCGTGTTGATACCGAACTTCCACTTACCGATGCGGACCGTCCCCGCTTCGAACAGGTCGGCACGGTCATTGGCGGTACGGCGAGCCTGATCGCGCGCGCCGGACAGGGCCACTTCCAGTTCGCTGGAACGTCCGGCTTCTCCGAGGTTTCGCAGTTCCGCAGCGGTCGCACGGACCTTGGTCACGAGGCTGTCGGTAGCGAAGAAGGCGTCGATCTCCGCCCGGCCCGCCAGTGCCGAGGCGCGTGTCGTGACCGTCACGAGGATGCGCTGTGCGGACTGCGCCAGTCGATCGATCTTGTGTGTCCGCTCGGCGGCAAGGGCATCGCGGCGCTGGTTGAAGGCGGTACTCAGTTCGGACCGGCGGGTGTCGATCGCATCGGCGAATGCGGGAACGTCGCCATAGCGGAGGTCGGCATTCTCCAGTTCGGCGGACAGCGAAGCGAGCGCCGAATCGCACGCAGCTGCGTCGGCGGCTGCGGCGATCGAAGCGGTCGCGCGCTGCGATAGCACAGCCATCGCCGCTGCGAAGCCTGCCTCTGCCTCTGCCGAGCGCAGTGAGATCGCCCGCAGGTCCAGCGTTGCGCGCACGGCGTTGCGCCTGGCGAGGGCGTCGGCGAGACGGCCGAGCACCGACGTCTTGCGCGTCGGGTCCTCGACCTCCAGTCCGCCGACGACATCGGTGAGCAACACGACGCGATCGCCTGCCTCGTCGACCAACTTCATCTGCTCGTTGACGAGCGAGGCCGTCACCGCAACAGCGCCTTCGCGTTCGGCGTCG
This sequence comes from Actinomycetota bacterium, assembly GCA_043747685.1. Taxonomy (GTDB): domain Bacteria; phylum Actinomycetota; class Acidimicrobiia; order Acidimicrobiales; family Ilumatobacteraceae; genus JANXUF01. The sequence goes on along the minus strand of JAYTOR010000124.1, from coordinate 10,516 downwards.
TCGTAGGACTTGGTGATCGAGTCGAGCGAGTGGTCGGTGTCGAGGAACTCGATCGCCCGCGTCGCCAACTTGTCGTAGACAGCCTGCGCCAGGGCCTTCAGGGCTTCGAGCGCCACGTGGTCCATCTGGCGGACCTCCGACAGCGACGACAGCACGCCGAGCGCCTGGCGGGCGGCTGCGAGCTTGTCGATGAACGCCGGTGCGTCACGGATCGGCAACTCGGAATCGGCTGCGAGGTCGTTGACGACTCGTGTTGCATCCGACAACCGATCGGCAGCCTCCTTCTTCGCCGAGACGACCGAGGCGAACTCGTCGAGCACCGAGCCCGACGTCTTGCGCAGCTCGCCGAGGAGCGCGCCGACACCGTGAGCCTCCGGCTGATTGAGCCAGCCGTAGCCGTCGAGCAGCGTCGTCGACCTGGCGACGAGCGCCTCGAAGATCGCTTGGTTGAACTGCGGGTCGGCGGCGTCGCGAGCGAGCGAGATCGTCTCACCGAGTACCCGCACGAGTTCCGGGTTGCCAGTGCGCCCGAAGAACGAATCGGACGGGACAGACGGCGTGTAGTTGTCGGGCGTGCAGAACGGGCTGGTGTAGACGTTGATCGTGTGTATACGCTGCGGCTCTGGAGCACCACGAAGGCAGACGATGACGCCGTCGTCGAACAGCGCGTAGCCGTGCGAACTGATCGGCGTGTCCATCGTGCGCGTCACCACGTTGTATGCGCACAACAGGAATTCTCCTGACGCCCGCCGGTAGACGTAGAGGATGTCCTCGCCGTTGGGGGAGCGGTGCACGGCCTGGAACCCGAAACCCGTCGCGTCGGTACTGAAGACCTTCGTCTCACCGTTCTGCAGGTGGTAGCCGCCGGGGAAGACGACACCCTGACCCTCCGGCAGCAGATGGCAGTTCCTGCCGATCGCGTCGGCGCGCTGCACCGCCCGTGTGAGACGGTTGAAGATGTAGAAGCGTTCCTGCTGTTCACGGTAGGGCTGCAGGCGGACGAGCACGATCTCGTCCATCAGCGCATACGAGACAGCGGTCTCGCCGATCACCTGACCTGTTTCGTTGACTGGCTCCTGGAAAATCGTGCGCCCACCCTCGACGACGTCGTCGATGCGGAACTGGATCTCGCGCTTGTCGAATCCGATGTACAGGCTGCCGCCGATGATCAGGTGCGGCCAACGCCCATCGACGAGTTGCTCCCGCCCGGCCGTCGTCCAAGTGAAGTCGTACGCCGCAGTCTGGACGACATCGTGGTCACCATAGGCGTCGATGTAGCGCAGGTCTTCTCCCTCCAACTGCCAGCGCAGCACTCGGACGTCGTCGGGTGCCGGACCGAACCGGAAGACCATCAGTAACCGTGACTCGTGCAGCGTGAGCGAGTCGAGGCGGGTGTCGGCGTAGTAGGTGAACAGTTCGCCGGCGTCGCGCTGGAAGCCAGGATCTCGCAGGAACCATTTCGGAGCGTCTTTGCTCAGTGGGGTGAACGTCCAGTCGTTCGCCGCCGCCTTGTCCATCTCGAACAACTCGAAGGCATCGTCGACCGTGCGGGTCTTGCCGAGCGACGCACCGACGTTGTAACCGAACACGAGCAGTCCCTCGACGCTGACTGCATCGGCCGGTGTACTCGGCTGCTCGGTGCGCAGGCGATCCTGTTCGGCGAGCGCCATCGGCACCGATGCGAAGACCTCCGCACGCTCGCTGTTGAGCGCATCAGCAGCGTCACGAAGTCGTTCGGCGACGCCGCGCAGTCGCTCACGCAACAGGTCGTAGGTCGATGAGGACATCGATGGTTGGGCAGCCGATTCGGCACTCGGCAGTGCGCCGCCCGACGTTGCGCCGCCCGACGTTGCGTGGTCGCCCGGACCGGATTCGCTGGCAGCAATCGGCGCTGCGGCCTGACCGTCGGCAGCGCTGTTGCCAGCGCCGTCCGGCGGTTGGGGAGCTGGCTGCTCGTTCGCTGTGTCAGTCAAGGCAACTCACATCTTTCAATTCAAACGTCATCGGGTATCCGGGCGCCGTTCGTACCCGGACGTCTCGCCGTTCCACACATCGTCGGATCGGCTCGGTATGCACGACGTCACGCATCGATCGGGGGCGACGTTCGGTCGAGCCGCGGGAGCTTTATTTGTCCGGCGTGGCGAGTGCGCCGAGGGTGACGCCTTCGAGGCCGCGTTCCTTCAACGAGCCGACGAGTTCGCCGATCGAGGCACCCTCGTCGCCGCCGACACGATCGGACAGCACCCGCAGGAAATGGGCGAGCGAGAGGTTGGCGAGGCCGCCGGTGCCGAGGCCGCCGAGTGCTCCGGCGAGCGTCTCGACGAGGTCCTTGTCGCCGTTGAGGTACGGCTTGGCGATCTGACGTGTCGTCTTCGAGGAGTCAGCGAAGCTCTCCAGCGACTTGCCCATCGCCGCGGCCCCCATGATGCGGTCGACGAACATGTCGGTGCCGCCGACGATGTTGATGTCGGCGGTCTGCAGGGCGTTCCCCATCGCTGTCGCCTGGGCGATCTGTGCTTCCTTGTTGGCATTGATCGAGGCAGTGCGGACGGCGACGTCGGCGTCGATGTTGCGCACCGCGAGGTCGTATTCCTTGCCGACGCCTTCGAGTTCCTTCATTGCCGCAGCCTTGTCGGTGATACCGGCGGCTTCGCCCTTGAGGCGAGCCTCGATGGCGGCTCCGTCGGCCTCGCCGGTCAGGCGTGCAACCTCGGCGGCAGCCTGGCCCTTCTTGAGGTCGGCGTCGGCCTGCGCCTGGGTGACGCGGACGTTGGCGAGGCCTGTCTGTTCGATCGCACCGGCGTTGGCCTTCTGCACTTCGACCGCCGCGAGGCCCTCCGCTGCGGCTTCGGCACGGATGCCGTCGGCGAGTCGGATCTTGGCCGTCGCTTCGAGTTCGGCTGCGCCCTGCGTCGCCTGCGCCAGGGTGATGCGCTCCTTGCCGAGTGACTCCGCGGCCTGCGCCCTGGCCTCTGCCTCCTTGATCGTCTTGATGAGGATCGCTTCTGCCTGGCCGCCTGCGGCAATGACCATCGACTGCTTGTCACGATTGGCACCCTCGACCTGGCGCAGCGTCTTGATCGCTTCTTCCTGCTCTGCGACCGTCTTCTCGACAGCGATACGCGCCTTGGCGAGTTCGGCGACGCGAGCCTTCTCCTGTTCTAGATCCTTACTGGCCGACAGTGTCTCGATCTGCGTGGCGACGGTCTCCAACTGGCGGGCTTTGTCGATCTTCACCGTTTCGGCGGCGAGCACGCGCTCACGGGCCTTTCCGGCGACTTCGATCTCGCGCTGGGTGTTCTGCTGCTGGATACCGACCTGCTCGTCGGTCTTCAGGCGGGCACCCTCCGCCTTCATCCGTTCCTCGGCCTCGACCTGCGCGGTCAACGATTCCTCACGTGCCTTCGTCGTCGCCATTTCGCGCTGGGCCCTGAACTCTGCGGCCTTCTCCTGGCGTTCCATCTCGAAGATCGCCTGCTGTGTCTCGACGTCCTTGGCCTTGATCTGCTTCTCTGCCTCGCGGCGGAAGATGTTCGCCTGCACATTTTCACGTGTCGTGATATCGGTGATCTTCTTGATGCCCTCTGCGTCCAACACGTTCGTCGGGTCGAGTTCTGCCATCGACGTCTGCTCGAGATATTCGATCGCGACGTCGTCGAGCATGTACCCGTTGAGGTCCTCGCCGATGACGGCGATGACGTTCGTGCGGAACTGCTCGCGCTGTTCGTAGAGCTGCACGAAATCCATCTGCTTACCGGCCGTCTTCAACGACTCGGCGAACTTGGCTGAGAACAGTTCGTCCAGCTTCTCCGGGCTCGAAGCGTTGTCGCAGCCGACGAGCTGGGCGACCTTGCGGACGTCCTCGGCCGTCGGGTTGACCCGGACATAGAAGCTGACGCGGATGTCGGCACGGATGTTGTCACGACAGATCAGGCCCTCCTTGCCGACCTTGTCGATCTCGATGACCTTGACGCCGATGTCCATGAACTCACCACGGTTGACGACCGGCCAGACGACGCCGCCGGTGAAGGTCACGTCGATCGTCTGCTTGCGGGAGATGATCAGTGCTTCGCCCTGATGCACTTTCTTGTAGAGCCGCGTGATCCACATCGTGACGAGCACGAGGATGAGGGCGCCTGCGACGATCACCAGCCCGACAACGGCCGGTGCGCTGATTGCTGCGCTGATTGCTGCGGGGAAACTCATGATGAGATGTCGCTCCTTCTGGAACGGTTGTGACCTTGTACAGGTGCAGTGAACAGGTGTGTATTGGGAAATGGTGTGCGTGAGCAGGGGAGTGGTTGTGCGAGCAGCGTGAGCACGCAGGTACGAGGGCAGGATGCGTGCTGGATGACTGGGCTATGCGCCTGCCGGGCGGAGTTCCTCGTCGAGTTCGTCGATGACGAACGAGTTGGCCGGTTCGTCATAGTCGATCATCAGCGCCAGGTCTCCCCGGGCGAACCGGCCTGCGGTGGCACGCACCCTGACGATCGATCCCTTTGTCGTGCCGGTGATGACGATGGCGTCCCCGAACGTCTCGGTGACGGTCATCGTGCGGATCTTGCAGACCGAACCGACACCCTCGAGGCGTTCCGCAGCAAGGGTGACCTCGAAGACGGAGCCGAGCGGCTTGGCGGCGACCTTGATGACACCGAGCCCGGCGGCGGAGGCGACCACGACGATCAACACGGCAGTACCCGCTGCGACGTTCGCCGTCGCCGATGTCCCGAGGATCGTCTGCATGAGGATCGATGTCGCCCACCCGCCGAAGGCGAAGAGGGTGAGGATCAATGGGAGGGGAACAACGTCGAAGCCGAGTGTCTGGCTGAAGCTGTGGGCGCCGTGGGTCGAGCCGTTGTCGGAGTGGCCGTGACGGCCGTGCTCGCCGTGGGCTGCGGCGTGATGAGCAGCGTGTTCGCCGGCGACTTGGTGACCGTCGCCTGGAGCGGTATGCGTCGGCGCGGCGTGGCCACCTGCGACGTGTCCGGATCCGGCATGTCCCGGTGCTGCGTGTCCTGCCGCTCCGCCGCTGCTCACCGCACCGTGGCCGCCGCCGGAGACGTGCCCGCCGGCACCGTGGCCGCTGAAATCATTCCCACCGCTGTGGCCGGCATGGCCAGCGTGGCCGGCGTGTCCGTGGCCACCGAGGCCGGAGAACACCAGCGTGATGACCCACCAGGACAGACAGAAGATCAGTAGACCCGAGAAGACGGAGGTCGGAAAGGCGCTCAGCAGGTGCATCATCGCCGGGCCGCCAGGTCGCCAGCCGACTGGCTCCCGGCTGTGAAAAGCCGCAGGGATGACTGTTTGTGTGTACTTGAGGGTTCGTTCATCGAATCTCTATGTCTATTGATGGCACTTCTGTCGCCATTGTCAAGAGCCTTTGTCGGGCGGTGCGACGGGATAGACGTGGTCGGAATACGTGTGGCCGGTGCCGAACGGTTCGGTACTCTGGCTCGCTGTGAGTGATCCGGTAGGTACATCAGAAGCAACGGTACGCATTGGCGTGCTCGGTTGTGGAAACGTAGGGTCGGCTTTTGCCGGACTCGTCGCCGAGCGGGCTGACGTGATCGCCCAGCGGACCGGGGTGCGTCTGCAGGTCGTCAGCGTTGCGGTCCGCAACCTGTCCCGTCAGCGCGAATACACGCTGCCTGCCGGCGTGCTGACGCGAGACGCCCACGGCGTGGTCGCCAATCCCGACGTCGACCTCGTCGTCGAGCTGATCGGTGGCATCGAACCCGCCCGCGAGCTGATCCTCGAATCGTTGAAGTCCGGCAAGCCGGTCGTGACCGCCAACAAGGAACTCCTTGCCAACGTCGGCGCCGAGCTGTTCGCCGCCGCCGATACCGCCGGCGTCGATCTGCTGTTCGAAGCGGCCGTGGCCGGCGGCATCCCGCTGATCAGGCCGCTCCGTGAGAGCCTGCGCGGCGAACCGATCCGCAGGGTGCTCGGGATCGTCAACGGGACGACGAACTTCATCCTCACGAAGATGAGCGAGGAGGGTATGGATTACTCCGTCGCCCTCGCCGAGGCGCAACGCCTGGGGTACGCAGAACGTGACCCGACGGCGGACGTCGAAGGATTCGACGCCGGTGCCAAAGCGGCGATTCTCGCCAGCATCGCCTTCGGGGCACGAGTCGTCGCCGGCGACGTGTATCACGAGGGCATAAGCCGCATCACCGCCGAGGACATCGCCGTCGCCGACCGCCTCGGCTACGTCGTCAAGCTGTTGGCGATCTGCGATCGGGATCCCGGCAGCGGCGAGATCGCCGTTCGGGTTCACCCGGCGATGGTGCCGAAGCACCATCCCCTCGCCAGTGTCCGCGACAGCTACAACGCAGTGTTCATCGAAGGTGATGCCGTCGGCTCGCTAATGTTCTACGGACGTGGTGCCGGCGGGATGCCGACGGCGAGCGCCGTGCTCGGTGATGTCATCGACGCCGCCATCAACCTTCGTGCGGGGACCCATGCGTCACTCGGAACCTTCACCCGCACACCGCTGCGCCCGATTGACGAGACGAGCGCCGAATACCTGCTCAGCCTCGACGTCGTCGATCGTCCCGGCGTGTTGCACGCGGTCACGGGCGTCTTCTCCGACAACGGCGTCAGCATCCGGGCGATGGAGCAGGAAGGCATCGGCGACGATGCCAGGCTCGTGTTCATCACCCATGCCGCCCGTGAGGCCGACGTTCAAGCGACGGTCCGCAACCTCGGTGATCTGGCCATCGTCAAGCGCATCGGCGGCCTACTTCGGGTGATCGGCGCGTGAGCATGCGTTATGTCTCGACCCGTGGCCTGGCACCTGAACTCGGCTTCGCCGATGTATTGCTCACCGGCCTCGCAGACGATGGTGGGCTCTACGTCCCGACGTCGTGGCCGCAGTTGGCGACGTTCGGTCCTGCCGACGACTATGCGGCCGTGGCCGCCGCCGTGATGCTGCCGTATGTCGGCGATGACGTGCCGAAGGAAGCGTTCGAGATGATGTGCCGCGAGGCCTACGCCACCTTCGGCCATCCTGCCGTCACTCCGCTCGTGCAGATCGGCCCGAACGAATGGGTGCTCGAACTGTTCCACGGGCCGACGCTTGCGTTCAAGGACGTCGCCCTGCAACTCGTCGGCAGACTGTTCGACTACGTGCTCGCCGAACGTGGCCAGCGGGTCACGATCGTCGGTGCGACGTCCGGCGACACCGGTTCTGCGGCGATCGACGCAGTGAAGCACTGCGACAATGTCGACATCGTCATCCTCTACCCGAATGGCCGTACCAGCGACGTCCAGCGCCGGCAGATGACGACCGTCGATTCCCCCAACGTTCATGCGATCGCCGTCGACGGCACGTTCGACGACTGCCAGGATCTCGTCAAGGCGATGTTCGCCGATCAGGCATTTCGGCTGCAGTACCAACTGTCGGCGGTCAACTCGATCAACTGGGCGCGCATCGTCGCTCAAGTCGTCTACTACGTCTGGGCCGCGCGCTCGCTCGGCAATCAGCCGGTCTCGTTCAGTGTCCCGACCGGGAACTTCGGGAATGTCCTCGCCGGGTGGATCGCCCGCCGGTCCGGTGCGCCGATCGAATCGCTCGTCATCGGATCGAACACGAACGACATTCTCACGCGCTTCGTCGAAACCAGGGCGATGGTCAACGACGGAGTCACGCCGACGTTGTCGCCGTCGATGGACATCGCCGTGTCCTCGAACTTCGAACGCCTGCTGTTCGAGATGAACGGGCGCGACGGTGGCATGACGGCGGAACAGTTGAACCGTTTCCGAGCGGTCGGCCGCCTCGACGTCGAAAACGATCTGTTCGACGAGTGGATCGCGCCCGTCTTCAAGGCGGCGCGCTTCGACGATTCCCAGACGCTGGCGACGATCGCCGACGTCTACCGCCGGACCGGAATGCTCACCGAGCCGCATACCGCGGTCGGTATCGCTGCTGCCCGTTCGAAAGGCGATCCTGGTGTGCCGATCGTCACCTTGGCGACGGCGCATCCCGCCAAGTTCCCCGATGCGGTGCAACGGGCGACTGGCATCCGTCCTCCGCTGCCCCCGCATCTCGCAGACCTGTTCGAACGTCACGAGCGTACGTCGCTACTGGCCAACGATCTCGGTGCAGTCCAGGCCTTCGTCGCCAGTGTCAGCAGGGTGGCAGTTCGTCGATAGGTGCAGTTGCAAGACGATTGTCGAATTGCTAGGGTTCCGGACGTTCGGATTCTGTCCGAACCATTGCGGTGGTCACCAACCTCGATCTCGTCCTCGTTCGAACAACCGGGACGACGAACGGGCAATCGTTGCTCCGTCATGTATTCCCAAGCTGGCGTGGGGCTCGCTGGCGGTGCCGAAGTTGTCGTGTTCGGTATCGAAGCGCCTCCCGATGGCAGACACACACTCTCTCAACCGGATTGTTGCCGGTGAAAGCAGGTACATGTGAGCGCGGACATGCTGGAACGCTCGGTTCTTGAGAACAAGGATCGGGAGCAGTTGGTCGCCATTGCGCAGGCGCTCGGGGTCAAGTCGACCTCTCGGGCAAAGAAGGCCGACCTCATCGTCAAGATCCTCGAGTCCACCGGTGTCACCGGTCCCGGCTCGTCTGCACTTTCCGGCCCCGTGCGGTCGAACGGCACCCCCACGGCTTCACAGGCAATCGCTGCGGCGATCCTCGCCGACGCCGTCGGCGAGGCGGCTGCAACGCCGGAGCACGCAGAACCACACGTCAATGGTGAGACACGCCTTTTCGACGTCAACGCGTCCGATGCCTCGGTCGTGTCAGCGTCTCGGCCTGAACCGCAGGTCAAGACCGTGTCTGCTGGCACCAAAGCGACGGAATCCGCTGCTCCTCCATCGTCCCCGATCGTCAGTAGCGCTCCAAGAGGGGCGGTGCGGTCGACCCCGCCGGCCCCACAGCGACCAGAGCAGCCTGCCATCATCCTCGGCCCTGACGGCGAACCGCTTGCAGAGTGGGAAATCGAGTTGCTCGGCGACGAGGGTCCGGCCATCGCCGTGAAGAACGGAGAGCTCGCTACGTCGGACTCGCCCGGCGATGCCGATGTCGCAGACGGTGGAGATGCCCAGAGCGGGGAGGGTGAAGGCGAAACCCGTCGCCGTCGTCGCCGTCGCCGCGGACGTAACCGTGACGGAGAAGTCGAGCAGTCGCCACAACCCGCTGATCGCCAGGATCGCGTCGTCGTCGACCGCCAGGAACAGCGTGCTGATCGGCCAGAGCGTGCCGAGCGTCAGGACCGGCCGGAGCCTCGTGACCGATCAGACAGACCAGACCGACCCGATCGAGCAGATCGGCCGGAACGTCAGGACCGCTACGACCGTCAGGGTGCCGATCGCACCGACACCGCCGCGTCCGAGCCGATCGAGGTCAGCGGCTATCTCGATCTCCGCGACGAGGGCTACGGCTTTCTGCGCGTCAACGGCTACCTGGCCACCAAGGACGACGCCTACGTCAACGTCAAGCAGACCCGCCAGTACGGCCTGCGCAAGGGTGACTTCGTCACCGGCACGATGCGTGCGGCCGGACGTAACGAGAAGAACGCCGCCCTGCTGGAGATCCATACCGTCAACGGCCAGGATCCCGAACAGGCGCGCAACCGCCGCCGCTTCGAAGACCTCACGCCGCTGTTCCCAGACAAGCGGCTGCTGCTGTCGAACCCGAACGATCCTTCCGACATGACGGCGCGCATCATCGACCTCATCAGCCCCATCGGCAAGGGCCAGCGCGGCATCATCGTCTCGCCTCCGAAGGCCGGCAAGACGACGATCATGAAGACGATCGCCACGGCGATCGAACGCAACAACCCGGAAGTCAAGCTGATCGTCCTGCTGATCGACGAGCGTCCGGAAGAAGTCACCGACATGCGCCGCACCGTCAAGGGTGAGGTCATCTCCAGTACCTTCGACCGTCCGAGCGAAGAACACACGCACGTCGCCGAACTGGCGATCGAGAAGGCCAAGCGGCTCGTCGAGGCCGGGGAGGACGTCGTCATCATCCTCGACGGCATTACCCGCCTCGCCCGTGCCTACAACCTGGCGGCTCCGGCGACCGGCAGGGTGATGTCGGGTGGTATCGATGCCGGAGCGTTGTATCCGCCGAAGAAGTTCTTCGGTGCTGCCCGCAACGTCGAGGAGGGCGGTTCGTTGACCATTCTCGCCACCGCTCTTGTCGAGACGAACAGCCGGATGGACGACGCGATCTTCGAGGAGTTCAAGGGAACGGGCAACATGGAGTTGCGCCTCGACCGCAAACTCGCAGAGCGCCGCGTCTACCCGGCGATCGACGTCGATGCGTCGAGCACCCGTCATGAAGAGTTGCTCTTCGATCGTCGCCAGTTGCAGATGGTCTGGCGCCTGCGCCGGGTGCTGTCGGGGCTCGCCGCAGACGGCAACGCCGCCCCCGGTCTTGAACTGCTGATCGACCGGCTCAAGACGTTCCGCACGAACGACGAGTTCCTCGCCGAGATCTCCAAGCAACCGCTGTAGCACTGCCGCGGTTTGTCACCGCCACACTGCG
>JAYTOR010000123.1:0-2577 GCA_043747685.1 Actinomycetota bacterium | reverse complement strand
CCGGCCGCCCGGTTGGCACAGGACTGCATCACCCAAGTCGACGTGCTCGAATACGCAGAACTCGGCATGGAGGCTGTCTGGAAGATCGAGGTGAAGGAGTTCCCGGCATTCATCGTCGTCGACGACAAGGGCAACGACTTCTTCGAGCTCGTCAGCAAGCCGTATGGCACGCCGGTGGCCCTGTCGGTCTGAGTTCGGCTGCTGTGACGTCGTCAGATTCTCGACCTCAGCTACAGGTCGAGAGTTGCAGCCTGATTTCGAGGCAGACGGTACGGTCCGGCACGCCGAGGAACACGTGCGCAAGCTGGCTCTGGGTGAGGATGCCTGCGTAGAACCTCGCCATGCAGGTGGCGTGGTCACTGCTGTCGCCGTCGATGACAGCACGGCGGACGTAAGCGTCCAGCCGCCGTTGGCTCCCCATCGAGAACAACTGATCCGCTGAGTCCCGCCCGCCGTGGGCTGAGTCCGATTCGGGGCAACGCATGGCGTTCTGCGGAATGGCCAGGCCGACGAGGTACTCGCCGACGATGTTGTCGATACACGTGCTGCCTCGCAGGAACGCCGTATGGCCGTCACCCGCCCAGTAGACGGTGACGGCATTGCCCAATGTCTTGGCCATGACCTTTGCCTGTTCGACCGGGGTGGCCGGATCTCCATCGGTTCCGAGCACGAGGATCGGTGCCTGACGCTGGACCGGTTTCAATGCCGGCATCGGTTCTGCGGTCAACGGCCAACCGTTGCAACCACCAGAGCGATCGGCGAAATCGGCGCAGGTGATGGCGAAGTTGGCGAACGACTCCTGTGATTTCGCTGCCGCGCTCTCCTGCCCGTCGAGTTTGCCGGCGATGGCAACGAGCACGCTGCCGTCACCCGCGTTGGCCTCGGCGATACCTTGGGCCAGGTACGGCCAATAGTCACTGTTGTAGTACCCGGCGAAGAAGTCCTGCTGCAAGATGTCGGATGTCAGCGAATCGGAACCTGGCAGGCTCGTCGCCGGCACTGCCTCGTCGCCAAGACTGCTTTCGAGCGTGTCGAGGGCCGTTGCGGCGTGTGCGCCGAGCGGGCAGGTCGTCGCCAACGAACACTCCGCCAGGAACCGTCTCCGGCTTCGGTCGAAGTACTGCACGCCGTAGAAATCCGGCAGGTCGCTCCGTTGCTTGACATTCGCTTGCCCGGCGGTCGGATTGACCGAGCCGTCGAGCACGATCGCCCTGACCTTGCCGGGGAACAGCGCGGCATACACCGCCCCGAGGGCAGTGCCATAGCTGTAACCGAGATAGGTGAGTTGTTTGTCGCCGACAGCCTGACGGATCTGTTCGAGATCGCGCGCCACGTTGACGGTCCCGAGTTGCGGCAGCATTTTGGCGTTGTCGCGTATACATTTCCTGAGGATGCTCGGGTCGTAGCCGTTGTTGGGATCGGACCCGAGGTCGCACTGCAGCGGATCTGATTGGCCGACGCCACGGGGATCGAAACCGACGAGATCAAACAGACTGAGGATCTCGACCGGCATCGACGGCGCAATCGATCGGGCGAGATTGATACCAGTCCCTCCAGGTCCTCCAGGATTGACCACCAATGACCCGATACGACGCGTCTGCTCGGTCGCCGGAAGTCGTGTCAGCGCAAGCGTGACGGTGTCGAGCAGCGGTCGGTGGTAGTCGAGTGGAACCGCCAGTTCGCCGCACTGCCATGGCGCCGGTTTGTCGGCACATGAATGCCAGGAGATCGGGGCGACGCCCGGTAACGCCAGCCCGGCCTGGTCCGGAAACGGGTCACCGACATGGAACTCGAGTTGCACCGGCGATGCACCGCTCGACCGGACATCGGAGCCGGTTTCGGCACAGGCGGCGAGCAGCAGACCCGCGACGCAGACCGCCGCCAGTTTGTTCGCCCACCGAGCACGCACGAACTGAATCTAACCGTGAACCCGCAGTCCGATCAGGCGAGGGAGACGAGTTCGAGCCAGTCAGCGTTGAAATAGTCGACTTGGCCGTCCGGCATCAGCAAGACCTTCGTCGGCTTCAGCTGCTCGACGAATTCGCTGTCGTGGCTGACGAACAGCACCGAACCCTTCCACGTGCTCAGCGCATCGGCAACGGCCTGGCGGCTGGCGGGGTCGAGATTGTTCGTCGGTTCGTCCAGCAGTAACAGGTTGTTGCGGCCGGTCATCAGCATCGCCAATGCCAGTTTCGTCTTCTCGCCACCGGAGAGCGTCCCAGCATCCTGGAAAACCTTGGCACCGGTCAAGCCCATCATGCCAAGCAGCCCGCGCAGCTGCGTCTCGGTCAGCAGTACGCCGGGAGGGATCGACGAACGCAGGTTGTCGAGCAGCGACTGGTCGCTCGCCAGATTGTCGTGCTCCTGGGCGTAGTACCCGACGTTGACGTTGTGACCGAAGGAGAAGTCGCCGATGTTCGCTTGCGTCTCACCTGCGAGGATCCGCAGCAAACTCGTCTTGCCTGCCCCGTTGAGCCCGAGAACCAGCAGGCGGTCGCCACGGCCGAGGTCGAACGAGACGTCTTCGAAAACGGGCGGCCCGCCGTAGCCCTTGGACAGGTGGTCCGCTGTGACGAC
>JAYTOR010000122.1:0-10070 GCA_043747685.1 Actinomycetota bacterium | reverse complement strand
TCGACGCCCGACTCATCCGCAGCGGCCCACATGACGTCGGCGTGGCCGGCGGGATCGTTCCACCGGCGCCATCGACCAGGGAACGGGCGCCCGAACACGTCGCCGAAGTACCACGCCTCGGAGGTCGCCAGGTGCTTGATCAAACCGAGGAGATTGGTGCCCGTGTACGTGAGCGGGCGGCGAACGTCGTACTCGGAGAGCCCTTCCAACTTCCAGAGCATCGTCTGTCGCACATCGCGCAGGTCACCGAGCAAGTACTCCTTGGCGAATTCATCGATCACGGCTCGAGTCTGCCATGAGCGTTCACCGGTGTGATCGACCGGCGCTGCGGTTGTTGCGGATCATACAGGATTTTCATACGTCTACAAACATACGTTTGTACCCTTGAGAGAGAACACGGTAGACTAGATGCTCAGTCCGGACATCGATGAAGCGGTTGCGACGTTGGACGTGGTGCTGAGTCGTTGGGATTGCGCCGGCGCGTGGGGCTATGACGGCGCACTGTCGGGCTCGGCATGGCTTGCATCACGGTTCAACACGTCGCGATCCTCAACCGGGAACCTGATCCAGAACGCGCGACGCCTGCAACTCATCCCGGTGACGTTCGAGAAGATGTGCACCGGACGCATCTCTCGCCCGATCGCCCTGCTACTCGGGCAGGCGAATTCGATCTTGCCCGAAGCGTTCGCTGACGCCGAAGCGTCGTTACTGGAAGCGGCCGAGGGACTGCATGAACGTCAGGCGCGGCAGAAGATCGACACATGGATCGCCGCCGACAGGGCGATGATTGCTTCCAACACGCCGGACCCAGAACCTCAGCCGGAGGAACCGTCGTTCCTGTCGTTCAGTACGCTGCTCGGCGGCCGGCTGCGGATGGAAGCCGAGTTCGACACGTTGTCAGCTCAACTAATCCGCACAGCGATCGAGAATCTGGCGCTCAAAGACGACGACTCATCACGGACGTTGCGCGAACGCCAGGCGGAAGCGCTCGTCACGTTGGCGAAGATGGGACTCGATTCCGGTCGGGCTGGTCATGTGCAACGTCCGCACATCATCGTCACGATGACCATCGACGACTTCGAACGACGAACCAGGAAGAGCGGGCGTTTCGCTGGCGGTACACCCGTCGCAGAAGATGTCCTCTGGCACCTGTTCTGCCAGTCCGATACCCACCCGCTTCTGACGAGCGCGACGAACACGCCATTGGCAATGGGCCGGACGAGACGCCTCGCCAACCTCAACCAGCGCTGAGCGATGCGAGTGCAGTGGGACGGGTGTGGGTTCCCCGACTGCGATCAACCGTATGAACGATGTCAAGCCCATCATGAGACAGCGGCGTGGGAAGACGGCGGGTTGACGAACACTGATGACATGATCCCGCTCTGCAACGGTCACCACCGCCTGAAACACCAGGCAGGCTGGACGATCACGATGGACGCCGACCCAACCGTCCGCGCACGCAGACCTGACGGCTGCGAACTCGCCGAGACACGACGACGCATCACGCAAGCCGAACCGGCGTCCACCACGAACCCGACCGCGAATCCGACCGCAAAGACCGCCGAAATGCAGCCGCGTGCAGCATCAACCGAGACAGCAACCGTCGACGAGCCAATCGTTGTCAGTCCGCTGATCCTCATCGACGGATGGGGCGTCAAACGCACCAATGTGATCGAGTTCGGCACTATCAGACAACGCCGTGCGATGTTCCGACAACTTGCCGGCTACCGAGACGACGAACAAGCCGGCTGACGCCAGTTCCCGGCGATAGGTGTCATGGATTCACTGTCCCGAGGTGGTTCGTCCTTTGGCCCTATCGTCATGGCGAGCGACGATTGCGGCGGTGAGGTCTTCAACCAGCCCGTCAGGTATCGATTGGCTGTACGGGAAGAGAACGGTGCCGTTCCCCGCCCGAAACGGCGCGCTGCGGGCTTGGAGCTCGCCGGCGAAGGTCGGGATCGGGTACAAGCAGATGTGTGTCCACGATCGAGGAACGATTTGGCGTGCCTGCCGGACCCGTCGAGGGATGCGTTTGCCGAACGATGTTTCGAGAGATCGGAAAGGCGCCGGATAGCGTGACTAGCTCATGGGTTTCGAGGGTGCATCAGCGTTTTTAGCGGCGTGTCGGGGCGAGCGGGCGGCGCATACGCCGATTTGGATGATGCGCCAGGCGGGCCGCAGCCTGCCCGAATACCGGGCCATTCGCGGGCACGGCAGCATTCTCGACGCCATCAAGGACCCGGAGCTGTCGGCGGAGATCACGCTGCAGCCCGTTCGCCGTTACGGCGTGGACGCCGCCGTGCTCTACAGCGACATCGTCGTCCCGATCCACGCCATCGGCTTCGGGATGGACGTCGCCCCCGGCACCGGCCCCGTTGCCGCCGATCCGTTCCGCAGCCCCGGCGACCTGCGGCGTGTCCGCCCGTTCGAACCCGATCTCGACGCACCGTATGTCGCCGAAACGATCAAGCTCCTCGTCGCCGAGTTGGCCGTGCCGCTGATCGCCTTTGCCGGTGCCCCCTTCACCGTCGGCAGTTATGTCATCGAGGGGCGGCCGTCACGCACCTACGAACACGCCAAGGCGCTGATGCACACCGACCCGGCAACGTGGCACGAGTTGCTCGACCGGCTGGCGTCGCACGCCATCGCCAGTATCGGCTCGCAGCTCGCGGCCGGCGCTTCTGCGTACCAACTGTTCGATTCGTGGGCTGGCGCACTCAGCCGGGCCGACTACGAGACGTTCGTGCTCCCGCATTCGGAGCGCGTCTTCACCGAGTTGGCTGCCAGTTATCCGGACGCTCCTGCGATCCACTTCGGCGTCGGATGCGACCACCTGCTCGAATCGATGTACGCCGCACAGCGGACCTCGACGCATCGCGTCATCGGGCTCGACTGGCGCACCCCGATCGACGAGGCCCGCAAGCGGCTCGGCGCCGACACCGCTGTACAGGGCAATCTCGACCCGACGCTGGTACTCGCCGGGTGGGATGTCACCAGGTCCGCAACGGACGCCGTACTCGCCACCAATGCGGGCCATCGCGCCCATGTCTTCAACCTCGGCCACGGGGTGACACCAGACATCGACCCCGGTGTGCTCGAACAACTCGTCGCCTACGTCCACGAGACGACGAAACAGTGAGCAGCACCGATGACTCGACTGAGCCAGCGATGTCGGCGTTGAACGCCGATCGCGTCGCAGTCCTGCTGATGGCCTACGGCACACCACGGACGCCGGAGGAAATCGAGCCGTATTACATCGACATCCGTCGTGGCCGCCCACCGACACCGGAACAGCTCGCCGATCTCGTCCGTCGCTACGACGCCATCGGCGGCATCTCTCCGCTCAACGAACGCACAGAAGCACAGCGGTTGCGTCTGGCGAATTCGCTGGAGGACCTGGCGCCAGGACGGTTCGACGTCATCCTCGGGTTCAAGCATGCAGCGCCGAAGATCGAGACCGCCGTCACCACCATCGCCGACGCCGGCTACGGGTCGATCGTCTGCCTCGTGCTCGCTCCGCACTATTCGGGCTTCTCCGTCGGGCAGTACCTCGATCGTGCCCGCGCCGCCGCTGAGCCGACCGGCATCCCCGTCTTCGGTATCGAGAGTTGGGCGACCGAACCAGCGTTCATCGAATTCCTCGCCAACGATCTGGTGGCAAAATTGTCCGTCATGCCCGAGAGCACCAAGGTCGTGTTCACCGCTCATTCGCTGCCGCGGCGCATCGTCCAGGACAACGACCCGTATCCGTCGGAGGTCCGCTCGACCGCCCAGGCCGTAGCCGACAGGATCGGCCTGTCGCCCTGGAGCACATGGAGTACCGCCTGGCAATCAGCCGGCCGGACGCCGGAGCCGTGGCTCGGTCCCGACATCCTCACCGTCGTCGACGACCTCGGTGCTGCCGAGAACGCCAGCGCATTGATCGTCTGTGCGTGTGGGTTCGTAGCCGACCACCTCGAAGTGCTCTACGACCTCGATATCGAGGCGTCGCAACGAGCTGCACGGTTGGGTCTCGGCTTTGCGAGGACCGCCTGCGTCAACGACGATCCGGCCGTGATCGGAGCACTGGCAAGCAGGGTTTTGAACGCAGCCCCCGCTGCCACAGACCAGGATTGACGATGCTGCGGATCGCCGTCATCGGCGGAGGTATTGCCGGCCTGTCTGCAGCGTGGGAGCTCTCCTCGCATGCCGGCGTGAATGTTGTCGTCTTCGAGCGCGACGCCGGGTGGGGCGGCAAGATCCGCACGACCCCGTTCGCCGGCAGACCGGCGATCGACGAGGCGGCAGACGCCTTCCTTGCCCGAGTGCCGTGGGGGCTGCAGCTCGCCACAGAGTTGGGCCTCGCCGACTCGCTGACGTCGCCAACGAGCGGTTCCGCCTTCGTCGCCCTCGGCGGCGTGCTCCATCCGATCCCGACCGGGCTGATGCTCGGTGTGCCGAAGGGAATGGGAGGACTGCTCAGGTCGAACCTGCTGACCTGGCGCGGCAAGGCACGCGCCGGACTCGACGTCGTCCTACCGAAGAGGTCGACGGCGCACGACTCTCTCGGGCGCGCGATTCGTGATCGCTTCGGCGCCGAAGTCGCAGAACGGCTCGTCGATCCACTCGTCGGTGGGATCAATGCCGGCGACGCTGACGACCTCTCGCTGCGCGCCGCCGTGCCGCAACTCGTCGATGTCGCGACGACGAAGCGCAGCATGCTCCTCGGGCTGCGCCACGCACCTGCGCCGGCACCCGGCCCGATCTTCTATGCACCGACGGCCGGAACCGGTGCGTTGATCGTCGCGTTGGTCGCCGCGCTGCCCGCGAGCGGCGTCGAACTGCGTGGGTCGGCGGAGGTCGATCTGATCGAACCTGGCGACGCTTCGGCAGCGGGCTACCGGATCGACGGTGAGCACTTCGACGGCGTGATCGTGACGACGCCGGCGTTCGACGCTGCCCGACTGCTCCGGCGAATAGGGCCGGATGCCGCTGCGCCGCTGGGATCGATCGACTATGCCGGCGTCGTGATGCTCACGCTCGCCATTCCGAGCAGCGATCTCGCCTCCGTTCCGCACGGCAGCGGTTACCTCGTCCCCAAGCCCGCTCAACGCCACGTCACGGCGGTGTCCTTCGGTTCTCGCAAGTGGGCCCACTGGCAGCGCACCGACGCCGGCGCTGGCCGCGCCGACTCCGCTTCGACGGAACTGCTGCGGGTCTCGCTCGGACGTCATGGCAACGCTGCCCCGCTGACGATGGACGATGACGAGTTGCTGAAGACCGCCGTCGACGAGGTCTCCACTCACATCGGGACGGCGATCATGCCCGTCGCGCAACGGATCTCCCGTTGGGAACGGGCCTTCCCGCAGTACCAGCCTCACCACCTCGATCTGATCGCCGACATCGAGTCGAAGGTGTCCGCCGTACCGCGTCTGCGTGTGACCGGTGCTGCCTACCGGGGAATCGGGATACCGGCGTGCATCCGTCAGGGCCGGGAGTCGGCGAACGCACTGCTACATGAGCTTGCGGAAGCGTGAGAATAGCGCCCGTGGGTTTTTCAGCATGCAAGGCGGTTTCCGGACAGGACGAGCCTCGACAGAGGGCCCGGTCACTGGCCGGGTACGGCGTTGCCGGGTCATATCGGCAATGCGACCATCGGCGGCCACCGGGTCAGTCGCAAGCATCCGTTCCGTGACCTCGACACGTTGCATCCCGGCGACACCGTGACGATGAACGTTGCCGCAGGATCGTTCACCTCCACGGTCGCCATTACCGAGATCGTGCTGCCATCGGCGGTGCGCACCGTCTTCCACCTGCAACTCGCTCTGACGCCGGCGTGACCGCAGCCGAGACACAGGTCGACGCCGAGGCAACCGTACCCGCAGCGACCACACGTCCCCGCCGCTCCTGGCGTGCAGGACTGGCTTCGGTCGCCGCTGGCGCGCTCGTCGGTTTCTCGCTTCCACCGTGGGGTTGGTGGCCGCTCGCCTTCATCGGTCTGGCGATCTACTCGTCACTGCTCCGGCCGGATTCGTGGCGCACGCGTTGGTCGCGCGGGTTCCTCTTCACGCTCGGATGGCTCGGGCCGGGGATGGCCTGGATGTGGTTCCTCACACCTCCCGGCTACGTGATCGCCGTCGCCATCTTCGCCGTCGTCCACGGCGCCGCCGCTGCGATCGCGCCGTCGGGCCGTTGGCGCTGGTTCGGGTTGCCGGCAGCGTTCACGCTCGCTGAGACTTTGCGATTCTGCTTTCCGTTCGGCGGAGTGCCCCTCGCCAGCCTGGCGATCAGCCAGGTCGCCGGTCCATTGGCACCGGTCGCCCGCGTCGGCGGACCGCTACTGATGACGTTCGTGACAATGCTCGCCGCCCAGGGCCTCCTCGCCGTCGTCACCACCATCGTGAGTTCGATGTACGGGACCGATCCGGGCGCAACGAACACACCTGCTGCGGTCATCGCTTCGCTGCTGCCGGCACTCGTCGCAGCCGTCGTCACGACCGGTCTGATCGGGGTCGGGAGCATCCGCATGGTGCACTCGACCGGCAGGA
Organism: Actinomycetota bacterium; assembly: GCA_043747685.1. Classification (GTDB taxonomy): domain Bacteria; phylum Actinomycetota; class Acidimicrobiia; order Acidimicrobiales; family Ilumatobacteraceae; genus JANXUF01. The sequence goes on along the minus strand of JAYTOR010000122.1, from coordinate 3,543 downwards.
CGATCCGCGTTGCCTTCGTGCAGGGTGGGGGGCCGCAGGGAACCCACGCCATCGACACCGACCCGCGACTCGTCGTCGAACGCCACTTAGCAGCGACGGACAACCTTCAGCCGGGACCCGATCTCGTGATCTGGCCGGAGAATGTGATCAACGTCGCCAACTTCGCAACAAGCGTCGAGCGAACCGAGGTTGCGGCCGAGGCCAGGCGACTGAACGCCCCGCTGCTCGTCGGCGTCACCGAGGACACCGGCGACGGCAAGCACTTCTTCAATGCTCAGGTCGTCGTGCTGCCGGACGGCTCGATCGGTGGGCGCTACGACAAGGTTCGCCGCGTCCCGTTCGGCGAATACGTCCCGCTGCGCGGGCTCCTCGAATCGCTCGGCGCTCCACTCCAAGCGATCCCCCGCGACGCAGTTGCCGGTACCGGACCGGCGTATCTGGATACCCCGGTCGGCAGGGTCGCCGTCGTCATTTCCTGGGAGGTCTTCTTTGCCGGGCGAGCACGCGACGGCGTCAAGCACGGCGGCGAACTGCTCATCAACCCGACCAACGGTTCGAGCTACACGTGGACGATCCTGCAGAGCCAGCAGGTCGCTTCGTCACGGCTGCGGGCGATCGAGACGGACCGCTGGGTGGTGCAGACTGCGCCGACGGGATTCAGCGCCTTCATCTCACCGGACGGCGATGTCATCCAGCGCACGAGGGTCAGCGAGGCCGCCGTCCGCCAACAGGAGGTCGTCATGCGCCGCGGCGAAACCCTTGCCGTTCGTATCGGCGACAAGCCGTGGGTGCTGCTCGTCTTCGTCACCCTCATGGTCAGCGTCTGGCTCGATCGGCGCAGACAGAGCTTTCGACCAGTGCGCCCGCCCGAGCCGGTGCCGGACCGCGCATAGCGCCGGACCCGACTACTGCGTGTTCGAACGCACCATGTGCACACTCTCGACCCGCAACAACTTCGGGACTACGGCATGGGGACGAATGGTCTGGTCAGCGCTCGCGCCCGAGGGCGCGTAGGCCGGCCCATGCCAGGTCGCTCACCCAGCGGGCTGTCGCCTCTGGATCGAAGGTGTGCTCATCGGCGACGAGCCGCCTGGCGACGCCCTCTGCCATACCGACGAGCGCGTGGGCGATCGTGCGTTGCTGTTCGGCGCTGACATTGGCGGCGATCAGTGGAGCAATCGCCTCCGCTGATGCGTCCTCGACACGCCGGACCGCTTCGGCGAATTCCTCGTCTCGTCTGGCGGCACCGCCGAACAACAGACTGAAGGCGTCGCGGCTGTCATGGACCCAACGAAAATAGGCCAGGAAGCCGTCCTCGGTCTGCGCCTTGCCGTTCGCCGATTCGCTCGCCGCCTTGGAGATCGCCGTGATCAGACGCGCCCCGACGTCTTCGAGCAGCGCCAGATACAGTTCGCGCTTGGATCCGAAGTGCTGATAGAGCACCGGCTTGGTCACTCCGGCGGCGTCAGCGACATCGTTCATCGACGCCCCGTAGAACCCCTGATTGGCAAAAACGGCGAGCGCTACGTCGATGATCTGATCACGACGTTCTTGTGCGGGGAGTCGTGCGGACATGTTCTCGCAATGCTACCGCCGAGTAAGTTGGCCGCCGAACACCATCCGGAGGCAGGTCAGCGAGCGCCTCGCGGAGCAGGTCAGAGGCCTCTGGCTACGTCTTCCCGCTCCGCCTTCTTGATCCCGTACCCGATGACCAGTGCAGGGGCGAGGAGGATCGATCCGGCGATCAGGCAGCCGGTCACGATGGCCACGAGCGCTCCGGTGAACTTCATGGCGAAACCGATGAAGAAGACCGCCATCGCCACGCCGAAGAACAGGTACCCGACGCGGTTGGCGAGCAGCGTCCATTTGGCGATCTTCGCTCGTTGGGCTCGCACCGGGTCGATGCGACCTGACGTACCAGCAGCGGCGCCGGTTCCGGAGGCGCCCGCCCGGCCACTCGACCGACTTGGCATCGATTGCAGGCGGTTCGTGAACCGACTGCTCGTGTCCCGGGCATCTGGTCGAGGTTGACTCACTCCCCCATCCTCGCTGCCGTGGAGGACAAGTGCGACGTTTCGCGCCAGAATGGTCCAATGGAAGTCGCTGTCGTTGATTTCACCGCCCCGTCCGCCCCGCACGAGTTCACCCGGTCGTTGCGCGAAACGGGCTTCGCCGTTGTCACCAATCACCCGGTGAGCCCGGCGCTCGTCGAGGAGGTCTACGGGGAATGGTTGACGTTCTTCGAAAGCGACGCAAAATACGCGTACCGCTATGAGGACGGCGATCAGGACGGCTACTTCGCCCCGGATGTCAGCGAGACGGCAAAGGGCAACAACATCAAGGACATCAAGGAGTTCTTCCACGTCTATCCGTGGGGCAAGTACCCGACGGAGGTCAGCGATGCGGCACTGCGGCTGCACCACGACGCCGGTCTGGTCGCCAGGACGTTGCTCGATTGGGTCGAGGCAAACACACCGCCGGAGATCAGCGCCGGTTTCTCCCGCCCGCTGTCGTCGATGCTCGACGGCAGCACCCGATCGCTGCTGCGCATTCTTCGGTATCCGCCGCTGACCGGCACCGAGACACCAAACGCCATCCGCGCCGCAGCGCATGAGGACATCAACCTCATCACCGTGCTCCCGGCCTCGAACGAACCTGGCCTGCAGGTCAAAGATCTCGCCGGTAACTGGCACGACGTGCCGACGGACTTCGGGAGCCTGGCGATCAACTCCGGCGACATGCTGCAACTCGCCAGTGGGGGCTATTACCCCTCGACGACGCACCGTGTGACGAACCCGGTCGGCGCATCGGCGACGAAATCACGGCTCTCGGTCCCGCTGTTCCTGCACCCTGCAGACGATGTGATCCTCGCCGACGGACGTACCGCCTTCGAATTCCTGCAGGAACGCATTCGCGAACTCCGCAGCCAGGACCTCACCAAGAAATAGGGCAGTTCAGTTGGCGTGCGCATGCGCATGCTGGCGCACCGGTGGGTCGGGGTTCTGTTGGCAGGCTCTGGCCGGGGAGTTGGAGGGGGCGGCAGCCCCCTCATCCCGTGTCAATGCCCGCTTGCCAGCTACCGTCGAAGCTCAGTGCGGCGAAGCCGCTCAGCGACTAGCCGTTTTGGATCTTGATCTCGATGTCGACGCCGGCCGGCAGCTCGATGCGCTGCAGGCTGTCGATCGTCTTCGGGTTCGGATCGACGATGTCGATGAGGCGCTTGTGGACGCGCATCTCGAAGTGCTCGCGCGAGTCCTTGTCGACGTGAGGTCCGCGGACGACCGTGAAGCGATGCTTGTCGGTCGGCAACGGGATCGGGCCACGGATCGTGGCGCTCGTGCGGGTCACGGTCTCGACGATCTTACGAGTCGACTGGTCGATGATCTCGTGATCGAATGCCTTGAGGCGGATGCGGATTGATTGTGCCATGTCGTCAGCCAGCCCTATTTGGTGATCTTGACGACGCGGCCGGCGCCGACAGTGCGGCCACCTTCACGAATCGCGAAACGAAGACCCTCGTCCATCGCGATCGGCTTACCCAAC
>JAYTOR010000121.1:0-1974 GCA_043747685.1 Actinomycetota bacterium | reverse complement strand
CGCGCCAACATCGCCCATCTCGCCGACATCGCCGCGTTTACGCTCGTCGAACACGATGTCACTCACCCACTGCCATCGTTCGATGATCGCTTCGATGCCGTTCTCGACCTCGCCAGTCCGGCATCACCGAACGACTTCGCGACGATGCCACTGGAGATTCTCGCTGTCGGATCGACCGGCACGCGCAACCTGCTGGACCTCGCCGTTGCTGACGGCGCCCGATTCTTCCTGGCATCGACGAGCGAGGTCTACGGCGATCCGTTGGTCCACCCGCAACCGGAGTCGTACCTCGGCAATGTCAGCTGCATCGGACCGCGCAGCTGCTACGACGAGGCGAAACGATTCAGCGAAGCACTGACGATGGCCTATCACCGCTGGCACGGCATCGACGTCAGAATCGTTCGCATCTTCAATACCTACGGCGAGCGAATGCGCCCCTCGGACGGCCGCGTCGTCAACACCTTCGTCGTCCAAGCGCTGCGGAACGAGCCGATCACGCTGCACGGCGACGGCGAACAGACGCGCAGTTTCTGTCACGTCGCTGACGAGGTCGTCGGGCTGCTGACGGTGCTCGATGGGCACCTGACGGGACCCGTCAACGTCGGCAACCCCGGCGAATTCTCGATGCGTCAGCTCGCCGAACTCGTCGTCGAGGTGACCGGTTCGAGCAGCGAGATCATCACTGTCGCGTTGCCGCCAGAGCGCGACGGAGATCCGTTGCAACGCAAGCCGGACATCACGCTGGTCAACTCGACCTACGGCTGGGCACCGTCGATCGAACTTCGTGAGGGCCTCATGAGGATGACCGAATACTTCCGGACCGCTGAACAGATCGGCTGAGCAGATCAGCCGAGGTCGGACGCGCCGTCCGATGGCGGGGCGTCCGACGAAGGCGTCACACGGCTGGAGCCGTCAGATGGCCGGGGCGTAGTGCTGTTCCGGGTCGACGTCGTATCGGGTGATGGCGTCGGCGACGATCTCCGGCTTGATCTCGCCTTGGGCGGCGAGTCCGGAGAGCACGGCGACGACGATGTGGCCGGTGTCGATCTCGAAGAAGCGGCGCAGCGCCTCACGGGTATCTGAGCGCCCCATGCCGTCGGTGCCGAGTGGCGTGAACAACTGCCCGGGAACGAACCGGGCGATCTGCTCCGGCACGATTTTCATGAAGTCGGTGACGGCGACGATCGGCCCGTGAACGTCCGACAGCAGTGACGTGACGACGGCGGTGCGGGCAGCTTCGCCAGGATGCAGCCGATTCCAGCGCTCGATCTCCAAGGCCTCGTCGCGTAACGCCTTGTACGACGTTGCCGACCACAGTTCGGCGCCGACGTTGTAGTGATCGGCGAGTTCCGCCGCCGCCTCGCGGGCAGCGAGGTGGGCGGAACCGGAGAACAACACGGTTGCCCTGTGCTGGGTATCCGCCGGCGCTTCGGCCCACTTGTAGAGCCCACGAATGATGCCGGCATCGATGTCGTCGCCAGCCGCTTTCGCCGGCATCACGGCGTTCTCGTTGTAGAGCGTGATGTAGTAGAAGACGTCCTCCGGCTGATCGCCGTACATCCGGTGCAGGCCGTGTTTGACGATCGTTGCCATCTCGTAGGCGAACGCCGGATCGTATGCCTGGCAGGGAGGGACCGTCGATGCCAAGACGAGTGAATGGCCGTCCTGGTGCTGCAGACCCTCGCCGAGCAGCGTCGTGCGACCGGCAGTAGCGCCGCAGAGGAAACCGCGACAGCGCATGTCCGCCGCCTGCCAGATGAGGTCGCCGACCCGCTGGAAACCGAACATCGAATAGAACGTGTAGAACGGCACCATCGGCACTCCGCGAGTGGCGTACGCCGAAGCAGCGGCGATCCAGCTGGACATCGCCCCGGCTTCGGTGATGCCCTCTTCGAGGATTTGTCCCTGCGTCGATTCGGCGTACGACAGCAGCAGGTCATGGTCGACCGGCTGGTACTTCTGACCCTGGCTGGC
>JAYTOR010000120.1:0-2292 GCA_043747685.1 Actinomycetota bacterium | reverse complement strand
GGTCGAGGCGGGTGTCGGCGGCGATCTCCGTCGCGGTGCCGTTGTACCCGTGGAAGAGCACCATCAGCGGGAGTGGTCGCCTCATGAAGCTGAGTGCCGCCGGGACGTACAGCTGGAACTGCCTGGCGACGCCGGCGATCTCGATGGTGTGCGTACCGTTCGTCAGCTGATCGCACCCGGTAGTCACTGCTGGGCCGGTGGTCGGCACCGAAGAAGCAGCCGAGGAGCCAGCAGATCCAGCCGCAATGGTTGGCGCGCCGAGACTGACCGCAGGTGCCGTCCCGAGCACAGACGACGCCGGGCCTGCAGACGTGCCGCCCGATTCCGTACTGGCCGACGTCGACGCGGCGAGCGTCGTCGGTGCGGCTGATGAGCCAGGCGTGCTCGATGAGCACGCCACCAACACGGCGCTGACGGCGAGCAGTGCGGTCATCCGGGCAGGGCGCATGGCCCTCATGGTAAGGGAACTGCGCTGTGTCACGACCGCACCGATGTCCGCACCCGCACCTGTGCCCGCCCCGTGCCCGCACCCGGCCGCCGGCGATTGCGGCACCGGAGGCCGCCGAACGGAATCGGAGCAAGGCTGCGAGACTCGACCATGACGCGATCAGGCCACCCGGTCGAGCGTCAGGAGTGCACGCGGGATGTTCGGAACCAAGCGACGGCGACTGCAGCGGGAGGCGTTCGAGCAGCCATTCCCTGAGCACTGGCGGCCGATTCTTTCGCGCAACTGGCCGCTGTGGAACTCGCTCACCGACGAAGCGCGCGAGCGGTTGGAAGAGCTGACCAAAGTGTTCGTTGCCGAACGGCGTTGGGAGTCTGCCCGCGGTTTCGAACTGACCGAGCCGATGAAGGTGCTGATCGCAGCTCAGGCATGCCTGCTGATCCTTGAACTCGACGAGGACTACTTTCGCCATGTCAGCGTCATCATCGTCCATCCGACAACGGTGGTGTTACAGGGCCCACGAGCATCCGACATTTCCGGCATGGTGTCCGATGGCCCGCAGCCGATCCTCGGCCAGGCCACGGATCGAGGGCCGGTCGTTCTGGCGTGGGATGCGGTGGCCTTCGACGCACGGCACCCTGCCAGGGGCCAGAACGTGGTGTTTCACGAGTTCGCCCACAAGCTCGACATGCTCGACGGCACGGTCGACGGCACCCCGCCGATGCCGGACGAGGCAGCTCGGCAACGCTGGGTCAAGGTGTGCACCCGCGAATTCAAATCGGTTCGCGACGACGTATGGGATCCGGTGCTGCGCGACTATGCGGCGACCAACCCCGGTGAGTTCTTCGCCGTGGCGACGGAGGTCTTCTTCACCCGTCCGGACGCGTTGCGAGACGCCAAGGTCGACCTCTACGAGGTACTCGCCAATTTCTATCACCAGGATCCAGCGTCAGCTGCCACGCCTGGCTGACGCTGCACTCGACGGGAAGTACCGGCTCTCGAGAGGCGACCTCCACATCCCGTCGACGTCTCGTTGCCCACCGACCCGGGTAAGCGACAGGTCATGATGATCGACGAGGAACCTGAGGACGTCGCCGCTGACGCTGATCTCGTCGACGCCGCATTGCGTGCCCGCGGGTTCGCCTACGTGCCATATTCACGATTCGCGATGGGAGCCGCGGTGAGAACGGCAGGCGGACGGACGTTTCCGGGAGCGCTCGTCGAGAACGTTTCCCTCGGCCTGGCGATGTGCGCCGAACGTATCGCGCTCTTTTCTGCAGCGGTGGCGGGTGAGCGCCCTACCGAGTTGGCGCTCGTCTCCAGGCGAACGGCGGGCGAGTTGACATGGCCGTGTGGCGCTTGCCTGCAAGTCGCGCTCGAGCTCGCAGGGAGCGGGTTGATCGTTCACGTCGGGGATCTCGATGGCGTGCGGTCGAGCCGTCTCCTCAGCGAACTCCTCCCGTTCGGACCGAAGACCGTCCTGTCAGGCGGCTGACCTCAGGAATTCGGCATTCGACCGACCGGGAACGGTGCATGGCCCAGAGGATCGACGCGACCCGGGACAGTCGGTGCGATTGGACCTACCGCAGCACCGCTGGATGGTGTCGTATCGCTTGAATGGAGCCTTCCGTCGAGCCTGCACATCACGAGGCGACGGCGGACACAGCCGGGTCGGCGACGATGTCCGGCGGTTCGAACGGTCCCACACCACGCGAAGCGGACGACGCAAGCAGCTCGCAGCCAGGCCATCGATGGGTGGTGGTAACGGTGGCCCTCGTCATCGCAATGGTCGGTCTGGTCGGGGCCTCGGTCGCCGGCGTGGCGCTGGCGAGCGAGAACGCCGCACG
>JAYTOR010000119.1:0-1508 GCA_043747685.1 Actinomycetota bacterium | reverse complement strand
GTCGACGGGGCGCTGAGCCTGCTCGATTTCCCGGATACGTGGCAGTACGACGACCTCTCGTTGCCGGTCACCTACCGTTTCGAGCCTGGCGCCGATGGCGACGGCGTCGCCGTCCATATTCCGTTGCCGGTCCTCAACCGCATCAACGGAGACGGCTTCGACTGGCAGGTGCCGGGGCTGCGCTGCGACCTCGTCACAGCCCTCGTCTGGACCCTTCCCAAGACGTTGCGTCGTGCCCTGCTGCCCATGGCCGAGAGCACGCGCCAGGCATACGAGCGACTCGATCCGCAGAGCGGCCCGCTGCTCGATGCGTTGGCTTCGGCGCTGACGGAGATCGCCGGTGAACCGATCCGCCCGACGGACTTCGACCTCGGCCGCGTCCCGCCACATCTACGGATCATCTTCTCGATCGAGGACGACGACGCCAAGCCCGTCGCGACCGGCACGGACCTCGGTGCCCTGCGCAAGCTGCTGAGCGGACGTCTTCGCGCAGCGATTGCCGACACTGCGACCGGTGTCGAGCGAGTCGGCATCAGATCATGGGATTTCGGCGATCTGCCACGTGTTGTCGAATCGACCCAGCACGGCAACCTCGTTCGCGGCTACCCGGCGTTGATCGACGAGGGCGAGAGCGTGTCGATCCGCGTGTTCACGAACTCGGACATCCAGGAACGGATCATGCGCGCCGGGACGCGTCGCCTGATCCTGTTGACGGTGCCGGTTGCCCGTAAGCCGCTCGAGCGCGAACTGACGAACGCTGCGCGGATGGCGATCGGCAGTCAACTCGACCTCACCCTGGCGGAACTGATCAACGATTGTGTCATCGCCGCAGCCGACGCCGTGCTGGTGACGAGCGGCGGACCACAGTGGAGCGAGGCGGGGTTCCAGGCACTACAGCGACGGGCACAGGAGACGATGACGCCGACGACGTCGAAGGCGCTGGCGACCGCGGGCCAGGTGGCGCTCGCCGCATCGGCGGTCCAGACTCGCCTTGATCGCCTCGTCACGCCGGCTGTGCGGCCATCCGTCGTCGACGCCCGTGCGCAGCTCGGCAGGCTGGTTCGTCCCGGTTTCGTCACATCGACCGGTATGCGCCATCTCGCCGATCTGCCTCGCTATGTGAAGGCCATCGAACGGCGGCTGGAGAAGATGGTCGAGGATCCCGGCCTCGATCAGCAGCGCATGCGTCAGATTCAGGCGATCGAGCAGCGCTATGAGCAACTGCTCGAACGAATGACCCGCGCCCGATTCACCACCGAGGTCATCGACATCGGCTGGATGATCGAGGAGCTACGCGTCAGCCTGTTCGCCAATGCTCTCGGGACCCCGAAACCGGTCAGCGTGCAACGACTGACCCGCCTACTCGACACCCTTCAGGGCTAGCGCTTGGGCCAACGCTTCCGCTGACGTCAGTCGATCAGCACACCGAAACTGCCTTCCAATTCATCCTCCATCGGCAGTGCCTCGTTCGGATGCAATCCACGCGGCAGCAGCAACGAGACGCACAG
>JAYTOR010000118.1:0-39858 GCA_043747685.1 Actinomycetota bacterium | reverse complement strand
GTCATCTGGGCATATGACAACCGGGCGTTTCCGTCGCCGTTCCCAGGACGGAACAGGAGCTTCTCGGTGCTCGGCGCCAACCTCGAGTGGGCCAATCTGTTCACGTGGCTCACCGTGCTGGCTGCAGTGCTGCTGGTCTCACTCCTGCTCAGCCGCACCAAGATCGGCTTGGCGTTCCGTTCGGTGTCGAACAGCCTCGAATCGAGCGAGCTCCTCGGAATCCATATCGGCCGAACGCTGCAATTCGGTTGGGCGCTTGCTGCGGCGGTCGGCACGCTTGCCGGGACGATGATCGCCCGCACGACACTGCTCGAGCCGAACTTCATGGGTCGCGTACTGATCTATTCGTTTGCCGCCGCAACGCTCGGCGGACTCGACAGTCTCGGCGGTGCCGTTGTTGCCGGCATCGTCATCGGCCTCGTGCAGACGATGTCCGGCGGCTACATCGGCTTCATCGGTTCGGATCTCGCCCCGACGGTTGCACTCGTCGTCATCGTCGCGGTACTGCTGGTCAGACCGAGTGGCCTGTTCGGCAGCAAACGGGTGGAGCGAGTCTGATGGCCCTTGTCACCCTGAAGGAGGGCACGCCGGCTCATCGCGCCTACGTCATCGGCGCCTGGGCGATTGCCGCCATCGTGCTGATCTATGTGATCTTCGCCTATCGGTGGGGATTTGCGCCAGGGTCGATCGACAAGGCATTCCGGTTGACGCAGATCAACGACGTCATCTGCTACGCCGTCGCGATTCTCGGGCTGAATCTGGTGATCGGCTTCTCCGGCCAGTTGTCACTCGGTCATTCTGCGTTCGTCGGTCTCGGTGCCTACACGACGATCATTCTTGTCGCCGATCATCATTGGAGCTACCTGGCGACGGTTCCCGTTTCGGCAGCGCTGTGTTTCGTGATCGGTCTCGTCGTCGGTCTTCCAGCGCTGCGAATTCGCGGGTTGTATCTCGCCGTCGTGACGTTGTCGGTCGCCTACGTGTTCCCGACGCTCGTCGTCAAATACGACAGCCTGACGGGCGGCCCGAACGGCAAGAAGCCTGCTCGGGACACGGGCAAGATGAACCCCCCGTCGTGGATGCCGTTCAGCAACGCCGGCCGCCTGGCGAGCCCGCTGTGGGTCTATTGCATCCTGCTGGTGATCGCGACAGCGCTCTTCCTGCTCGTTCGCAACTTCATGAAGAGCAGACCGGGCCGGGCGCTGCTGGCGGTGCGTGACAATCAGACGAGCGCTGCCGTCAGTGGTATCAACCTGCCGCTATACAAGGCATTGACGTTCGGTGCAAGCGCAGCGATCGGCGGCATCGCCGGTTCGATGTTGATGATCAATCGACCGTTCGCATCCGACGTGCAGTTCGGATTGCCGCTCGCCATCTTCCTCGTCGTCGGTCTCGTCGCCGGAGGTGCCGGGACGATCTCCGGAGCCATCCCCGGTGCACTCATCTACGTTTTCGTGCCGTATTTCATGTCTGCATGGACGACCGATCAACGGGGCATGCCACCCGGTATCAAACAGGTGACGAAGCCCTTGTTCGATTGGTTACAGGGCCGCCAAGGTGCCGGTTCGATCGCCGGTGTCTTCTTCGGCGTCGGCCTGTTGATTTTCGTCTTCGTGCTGCCGGGTGGATTCATCGACGGCGTCCGGCGATTGCGGTCGAAGATCGTACAGGTCATCCCGAACCCGTCGTGGCTCCGTGAGCTGCACGGCTCCGCGAACCCACCTTCGACCTCGCACTCACCGTCTTCGGGAGGCGAGGTGACGCCGGCAGCGCCTGTCGTCGCCGCCGTCAGAACTCGGGTGGCGAAACCAGTGTCAGTCAAGAAAGCAATCAACCTCAGGGGGAAAACAACATGAGACCAACACGTTGGAAGAAATCCGTCGTCCTCGGCGTCGGTGCGGCGTTCGTGATCGCGTCGTGCGGCAGTAGCACCAAGGGCGGATCGACAGCGACGACCGTGGCAGCCGGCACTGCGACGACGGCAGGTGCCGGGGCAGCAACCACCGCCGCAGCCACCTCTGCGGCGACGACCGGGGGGACATCTGCGGCCACTGCTGCTGCTACGACGACCGGTGGTACCGCCGCCGGTACGGCCGGGGGCGCAACCGAAGGGCTGGTCAACGGCGTCTACAAGGGGATCGGCGATTTCAGCATCGATCCGAAGAAGTGCCCTGCCGACTGGAATGACAAGCAGGGGATCACCGACAAGGAGATCGACCTGTTCGTCAGCCTGCCGAAGTCGGGTCCGCTCGCCGGATTCGGTCTGCTCGCCGACGGCGCCAGCAGCTATTTCAAATACATCAACGACAATGGTGGGATCGGCGGGCGCAACATCGTGCTCGACGCCAAGGACGATGCCTACAAGCCGGACCAGACGAAGACGAACGTCGACGAAGCGCTCGGGGCCAAGAAGTATGCGGCCTTCATGACCGTGCTCGGCACCGCCAACAACCTCGCCGTGTGGGATACGACCAACGACGAGTGTATGCCACACCTACTCAACGGAACCGGCGCTGCCCAGTGGGGCGACGTCAAGGGCCACCCGTGGACGACCGGCATGCAGCTCGACTACTTCACCGAGGCGAGCCTCTGGGCGAAATGGTTGGTGAAGGAGCATCCGGAGGCGAAGACGGTTGCCGAGCTGACATTCAACAACGACTTCGGCAAGAGCTACTCGGCCGGCTTCAAGTACTCGACCAAGGGAACCGGCCTCAGTGTCGTGCACCAGGAACTGCACGAAGGGACCGCACCCAACCTGACGAACCAGTTCACCACGCTTGCCGCCACCAAGGCCGATGTCGTGCTGCTGGAAACCACCGGTGCGTTCTGTACCCAGGCAATGTCGGAGATCGAGAAGAACACGACCTGGAAGCCGATTGTCATCATGTCCGGCACCTGCGGATCGGTCGCCCAGTTCTTCAAGCCGCTCGTCGACCAGGGACTGACGGGTGCAAACACCTACATCATCCAGAACTTCAAGGATGTCAACGATCCGGCGAATGCCAGTGATCCGTTCATCCAGCTGTACCAGAAGACCATGACCGCACAGGGTCTCGACCCGAAGCAGACGACGTACGCGACCGGCTGGATCTTCGCCTGGTTCATGACGGAGATCCTCAAGGACGCTGCCGGCTACCAGGGCGGTCTGACACGCGGCAACATCATGCTTGCCGCCAGAAGCATCCAGGAGACGAACCCGTTGCTGATCGCCGGCCTGACATCGAAGATGGACGGCATGAAGGACGCCTATCTCACAGAGGGCGGCCGGATGGCGAAGTACACCGTGACTGATCCAAAGGCGTTGGGAAGATTCGTCCCGAGTAGCGACCTCATCAACCTCGAAGGTCAGCTCGGCACATACGACACCGTCAAGGCGGCAGCAGCAGGCGGCTGACGAACCCGAGTTCCAGGTGGCGAATGTCGCATCTCGTGCGATATTCGCCACCTCGACCCGCCTCGCCACCGCACTCTGGTGCCCGGGCCTTGCACCGGCGCCTCGGGGGGTGTCAGCTGTCGGGTTGGAGCGCGCACTGTCGGGCGGCGAGGTCGCCGACGAAGAAGGCGACCTCCGCAGGATCATTGGTGGCGATGATCAAATGGATCGACCCGGCGACGCGTGAACGTTGGAACGAAGCGGCCTGATGGACCGTGGTGATCCTACTTCTCGGTACGTCGACGAGCCCGCCGGAGACCTTGCGAAAGATCAGCCGCCGATCGGTGAGGATGATCGTCCCATTACCGCGGACCGCGCCGTACGGAGGAGTTCCGCCGCAATACACGGCTTTCTCAGGACCGATCACGAACCGCTCCCCAGAACGGTCCGCCTCGGTGTGCAGGTCGGCGAGGAAGTTCGTCGACCTGCGTTTCCATGAGCGCACCAGCGGGATCCAGATGTCCGCCTGAATCAGTCCGACACCGCCGACGATCAACACAGCGAGCAGTACGACGTTCACGACCGCAGCTTACGATTTTCATCGTCGCACGTTGGCAGACGTCCTTGCGACGGTGGTCGCGATACTGTGTCGGCGGAGCGTGGGGAACGCTCTGGCTCAACGATCAATCGCTGGTTCGCTCGACTACTTGGGGGTAGTGCTGATGTCTCGTATGCGTTTCGGAATTTTCATGGCACCGTTTCATCCGGCCGGGATCAACCCGACCATATTGATCGACGGCGACCTCGAGTTGATCGAACATCTCGATCGGCTCGGCTTCGAGGAAGCGTGGATCGGTGAGCATCACTCCGCCGGCAGCGAGATCATTGCCTCGCCGGAGATCTTCATCGCCGCTGCTGCACAGCGCACACGCCATATCAAACTCGGTAGCGGCGTCATTAGCGCCAGCTATCACAATCCGCTGTGGGTGGCCGAGCGAGCGGTGCAGCTCGACCACATGACGAAGGGTCGGTTCATGCTCGGCCTCGGGCCAGGGGCGCTCCCGAGCGACGCCGCGATGATCGGCCTCGACATGCCCCAGACCCGGGAATTGTTGGAAGACGCCGTCGACATCATCACCAAGCTGATGAGCAGTGACGAGCCGGTCAACTTCGACAATGGACGATGGACGCTGAAGGACGCACGGTTGCACCTGCGGCCGTACACCGATCCCTATCCGGAAATCGTCATCGCCGCCGTCGCCTCGCCTTCCGGTCCGCGCCTCGCCGGGCGCTATGGCCACGGCCTGTTGTCGATCGGTGCGACGACCGCTGCCGGTTTCGACGTCCTCGGGTTGCACTGGGACGTGATGGAGGAACGTGCCGCTCACTACGGCGTCGCCGTCGACCGCAACGCTTGGCGCCTGGTTGGGCTCGTGCATCTCGCCGAGACCCGTGAACAGGCGTACAAGGACGTCGAGCACGGCATGCTCGACTGGTTCGACTACTTCCAGCACACAGCCGCATTCCCGCAGATGGCGGTCGGAGACGGCACGACGGTGCGCGAATGCATCGACTTCGTCAACGATTCCGGTCTCGGAACGATCGGCACGCCAGACGATGCCGTTGCCCAGATCGAGCGACTGGAGAAGCAGTCGAACGGTGGCTTCGGGGCGTACCTGCAACTTGCCCACGACTGGGCAGCGCCGGCAGCCAAGTTCCGTAGCTACGAATTGTTCGCCCGGAACGTCGCTCCGCATTTCCAGGGCCAATATCAGTCGACGACCGACGCCAAGACACGCGCTAGGGCTGCCAGGCCGGTGCTCGCCGAGAGCAATCTGAAAGCAGTCGAAGCGTCGACCGCCAAATATCAGGCAGAACTCGCCAACAAAACGGCATGACCCTCCGCATCTGACTCCGGCGATTCCGCTCTCGTGTCACCACATGTGCACAGAATCAGCGACATTCCGTACCACGCGACTGTGGTCAACGCTTGACTGTGCTCGCAAAGTCGGGGAAGACCTTCGACACCTTCTTCCACAGCCATTCGCCGTAGGTGCCGGAGATCTGTTGCAGATCCGTCCCGTCCCAACGCGAGTCCGTCTCGGCGGTCGTCGATAAGCCGTCGGGGATCGGCAGCGGGTCGACGACTGCATCCCAACCGGGGTCGAGGAAATACGGCAGCGAGTACCTGTCGTGGCTCGTGGTGTTGCGCACTCGGTGCGGTGTCGATCGGTATCTCCCAGCGGTGAGGCGATCGAGCATGTCGCCGAGATTGCAGATGATGAGCGAGGGGTCAGACGGTGCCTCGATCCAGTCTCCGGCGACGTTGACTTCGAGCCCGCCGGAGCCGTCGTGCGCCAGCAGCGTCAGCAGGCCGTAGTCGGAATGCTCGGCAACGCCCCAGCGATCGGTGCCATCCGGCGACAGTGGATGCGGCGGGTACCGGAAGATGCGGAACAGTTCGGTGGGCTCTGCCGTCAGCTGCCGCGCGAAGAACTCGGCATCGAGCCCGAGACCGACAGCCATCAGCGACAGTACCCGTTGTCCGAGTGTCGCCATCGACGACATCCATGCCGTCACCGTCGTCCGCAGCGCTTGCGGTTCCATCGGCCAGATATTCTGGCCCTCGAGCGGCCTGTTGCCGAGCGGACACTCGCGGCCGAAGTAGTAGCCCTCCTTGAGATCCGGAACACCCGACGTCAGTTCTCCGCCGAGCGGGAACCATCCGCGCCATGCCGTACCACCGTGGGCCAGCGACACGTGCGATTTGCAGGAGTCCGGCAACGAGAAGAACTCGGCTGCGGCGGCGATCAGCGAGCAACGGAGTTCGTCGGCGACGCCGTGTCCGGCGAGTGCGAAAAACCCGAACTGCCGGCAGCCTGCGTCGATCGCCGATGCGGCAGCGTCATCGCCGCCGTCGAGATCGACGATCGGCATCGAACGTGAGTACACGGCCACCAGCGTAGGCCTGTTGCCGACTATCCTGATGCCCGACCAATTCGCCCAAAGGGGACAGTTCCATGCCGATTCAGCCGACACCGAAGATCTGGATGAATGGCGAGCTCGTCGATTGGGACAAGGCGCAGATCCATATCCTGACGCACACGCTTCACTACGGCACGGGCGTCTTCGAAGGGATCCGGGCCTACGAAACCCGCCAGGGGCCAGCCGTGTTCCGGCTCACGGATCACATCGAACGGCTGCACAACTCGGCGAAGATCGTCGGCATGGAGATCCCCTACTCCGTCGAAGAACTCGTCGCCGCCACCAAGGCGACCGTCGCTTCGACCGGCTTGGCGAGCTGCTATGTCCGCCCGATCGCCTACTACGGCTACGGGGAGATGGGCCTCAACACACTGCCATGCACCGTCGATGTCGCCATCGCCTGCTGGCCATGGGGTGCCTACCTCGGCGAGGACTCGATCAGCAAGGGCGTGCGGATGAAGATCTCGTCGTGGACCCGTCACGACCACAACACGATGCCACCGGCCGCAAAGACGAGCGGCAACTACGTCAACTCCTCGCTCGCCAAGGTCGAAGCGCTGAAGGCCGGCTATGACGAGGCGATCATGCTCGCGCCGAATGGCCTGATCGCCGAGTGCACGGGCGAGAACATCTTCTGCGTCCGCAAGGGTCTGATCCTGACGCCGCCGTTGTCGGCCGGCGCGTTGGAAGGCATCACGCAGGATTCAGTGGCGACGATCGCTCGTGATCTCGGCTTCGAGCTGCGGGTCGACAACATCGCCCGCAGCGACCTGTACATCGCCGAGGAGGCCTTCCTCTGTGGGACAGCCGCCGAAATCTCGGCGATCAAGTCCGTCGACGATCGCGAAATCCTCTGCCCAGGTCCGATGACGAAGGCGATCGCCGAGGTCTACGGCCGTGCCGTGCGCGGTCAGGAGGACCGCTACAAGGAATGGTGTGAACTGGCCTCATGACGAACGAATCAGCCCAGGAGTCGGGTGAGCGGTCCAGCAGCGATGTCCTGGCGCAGCGGGAATTCGTGCAGATCTTCGACACCACGCTCCGCGACGGATTGCAGGTCGAAGGCGTCTCGGCGACGGTCGAGGACAAGTTGCGTGTCGCCGAACAACTCGACCATCTCGGCGTCGGTTACATCGAAGGCGGCTGGCCAGGAGCGAACCCGAAGGACATCGAATTCTTCGCTCGCGCTGCCACGGAACTCACGCTGGCGACGGCGACGCTCGTGGCATTCGGTTCGACGCGTCGACCCAAGGGCAAGGTCGACGACGACCCGACGCTGCACAACCTCATCGAGGCCGGGACCTCTGCAGTGTGCATCGTCGCCAAGAGCTGGGACTATCACGTCCTCAACGCGTTGAACACCACGCTGGACGAGGGCGAAGCGATGATTGCGGATTCCGTCGAGTTCCTCGTCGGCCACGGACGTCGAGTGCTCGTCGACGCAGAGCACTTCTTCGACGGATACAAGCACAACCAGGAATTCGCCATCCGAGCGCTCGAGGCAGCTGTCGTCAAGGGCGCAAGCCATCTCGTGCTCTGCGATACCAATGGCGGTTCGCTCCCGCACGAAGTCGGCTCGATCGTCGCCGATGTCAAGGCGCATTTCCGAAACGACGTGACGATCGCCATCCACTGCCACGACGACACCGGCTGCGCCGTCGCCAACGCCATGGCGGCTGTGGCCTCCGGCGCACGGCAGATCCAGGGTTGCATGAACGGTCTGGGGGAACGAACCGGTAACACCAACCTCACGACGGTCATCCCCAACCTCGAACTGAAGATGGGCTACCGCTGCCTTCCTCCAGGCAACCTCGTGCGGCTCACCGCCGTCAGCCATCACATCGCCGAAGTCCTCAACCGGCCGATGAATCCTCAGGCACCGTACGTCGGCACCGGAGCGTTCGCTCACAAGGCCGGCCTGCATGTCAGCGCAATCGTCCGCGCCAAGGATGCCTACGAACACATCGATCCCGAGGCCGTGGGCAACGGAACGCGGTTCATCGTCTCGGAGATGGCCGGCAGAGCGACGATCAACATGAAAGCCGAGGAGCTCGGACTCGACATGGACGGCACAGCCGTCGGGCATGTCATCGACGAACTCAAACGGCTCGAGCACGAGGGGTATCACTTCGAGGCTGCCGACGCTTCGCTCGAACTGTTGATGCGCCGCTCGGCCGGGTGGACGCATGACTACTTCACTGTCGAGTCGATGCGTGTCATCACCGACGAACTGCCCAGTGGCGCCTTCAACTGCGAAGCAACCGTCAAGGTCTGGGTCGGGGACCAGCGATATATCGACGTGGCAGAAGGCAACGGTCCTGTCAACGCCATCGACATGGCAATGCGGTCGGTACTGATCAGACATTTCCCCCAGCTCACGAAGATCCATCTGACCGATTACAAGGTGCGGATCCTCGACGGCACCAGCGCGACGGGTGCAACCACCCGCGTCTTGTTGGAGGCGACGAACGGTGACCGCAGCTGGACGACGATCGGCGTCAGCCCCAATATCATCGAGGCGAGCTGGCAGGCGCTGGCCGAGTCGCTCGTCTTCGGGCTGCTGCACACGCCGGGTGAACCGCAAAGCGGGCTGCTGCACACGCCGGGTGAACCGCAAAGCTCTGCTAGACAGTAGGACGTTATGGCCGCACCAGCATTCGTTCCGCAAAGCCCCGTGAATCCGGCCAAAGCCTACGAGTCGCCCGACTACGTCCCCGGCGTGTGGGAAGCCGACCGTCCGGCAGAACTGCCAGGTCGCCAGCCTGCAGGGACCGACCTCGGCTATCAGGGCCCTGATCAGGGGTTTGCGTTGACGATCGCCGAGCGTTTCCGCGACCGGTTGCAGCTCAGTGCAGGAGTACACGCAGACGATGCGATTCGCGGCTGCCTCGGGATTGCGCTCAAGCGGGCGTCGCTCTACGGACGTGCACCGGTGATCCACGACCTGACGATCGCCTTCACCATCTGGGGGTTCCTCGATCCGAGTCCGCCGGCCGATCTCGTCGTCGCCCGCCGGGCAGCCTTCGAGGGTGTCGGCAACGTCATCCACGGCTACACCGAGGCCCGGGCGATCGCCGACGCGGTCCCGGAATCGACCCTGCGGTCGACGGTCGAGCAGGTGAAAAGCGCCTATCCATCGACGTGGAAGTCGCTCGTCGGCGGCTGAAGCCCGGCTATCGGCTATCGGGCGAGACCGACGCCAAGCGCCTTGCCGATTGCATAGGTCGCCGACAGCGCGATGACCAGAAACAGGACCTGGCGCAGTGCGCTACGAACCCTCGAGCGGTCGGCGAACAGCCCGATGAGTGACCCGACGATGGTCGCTGCGATGACCCCGATGACGACCGAGGCGATCGTCGCGCCATGTCCTGTGCTGAAGAACCATGGCACGACCGCCAGCAGCGCACCGACTGCAAAGGCGACGAAGGAGGCCAGCGCTGCTCCCCATGGTGAGTTGAGATGGCGAGGATCGATCCCCAGTTCTTCGCGGGCATGTGTCGACAGCGCCTGATCCGGCTCGCGCATCAGGTCTTCCGCCACCTGCCTGGCAAGTTCGGGGCTGACCCCGCGACTCTCGAAAATGCCGGCCAGTTCGGCGTGCTCCGCTTCGGGGAAGGAGGCCAGGTTCTGCCGTTCGACGTCAAGTTCGCGGACGATCAATTCGTTCTGTGCCGACACCGAGATGTACTCGCCGGACGCCATGCTGAAGGCGCCGGCGACGAGCCCGGCGATACCTGCCAGGCGGACAACGTGTTCGGAGGCCCCTCCACCCGCAAAACCGAGCACCAAGGAGACGTTTGACAACAGACCATCGGAGATCCCGAAGACGGCGGCGCGGGCGAGGCCACCGGACAGGCTCCGGTGCTCGTGCAGATGATGCTCCCCGGGTAGGCCAGCGCCTGCGATAGTCGGCATGCCTGCAGGGTAGTGGCAGGGAACTGGAAGCAGATGAGATGGCACCGCACGAGCTACCCTCTTGACCGACCGAACGTGCGCACAACGACGTGGGCACCCGGATCACGAGGTGATCACTATGCATGCGTCGCACGACGTTGGGCTTTCTGAGGGTGTGGCCAAGATCGCAGCGCTGGCGAGAGCGAGTGTGGCGAAGGACGAGCGTGAGCTCGTCGGTCAGTTCATCAAGCGGTATCTTCGCAATGCAGACGACGATGATCTGCAACGTCGCAATGCCGACGACGTCCTCGGGGAATGTCTTGCCCATTGGCATCTCGGCTACGAGCGCCAGCCGGGAGAGTCGAAGGTACGGGTCATCAACCCCGATGCCGAGACCACCGGCTGGAGTTCACCGCATTCGGTCGTCTTGATCATCAACGACGATCTGCCATTCCTCGTCGACACGGCGCGTCTGGTCGTACGCCAGCGTGGCGTGGCGACACACCTGATGATCCATCCGATGCTCAGGGTCAAGCGCAATGAACGCGGTGCCATCGTCGAGTTCCCGGATCGTGGTGGCCAGGTCGAGGCATGGACACTGATGGAGATCGATCGCTCCGACAGCGCAGTCGGCGCGGCGCTGGCGGATGACCTCGGTGCCGGATATCGCCACGTTGCTGCCGCCGTTGCCGACCGCGAGGCGATGCGTTCGAGGGCCCAGCAGATCGCCGTGCGATTGGATGCCGAGGGTACGAAGCAGGCACAAACCGGATCGTCACTGCTGACATGGATGGTCCGCCAGCGATTCGTCTTCCTCGGTGCCGGGCGTTACTCGCTGGGCGACGACGGGCTCGCCATCGACGCCGAGAGCGCCCTCGGCCTGCTCCGCGAGGACGGCACCGCCGACCCCGGTTTCGACCCGAGGCACCGGCTCGTCTCTGTCAGCAGAGCGCATCGAGCGAGTCCGGTGCTTCGCGCTGCACGACTGACCTGTGTCGCCATTCGGCACTACGGCGAGGACGGTGCAGTCATCGCCGAAGACCGCTTCGTCGGTCTGCTCTCCGCCGCCGCATACCGCGAGTCGGTGACGGCAACCCCGCTCATCCAGGACAAGGCAGAGGACGTGCTGGCCCGGTCGGGGTTCGCCAACATCACTCACACCGGACGGGAGTTGCGCACTGCCCTCGAAGCGTTTCCGCGAGATGATCTGTTCGAGATCGACAGCGACGAGCTGTACGACATCGTGATGGGAATCGTCACTGCGCAGGAACGGCGTCAGGTCAAAGTGTTCGTCTACAACGAGCCGAGCAACGAGGTCATGGCGGGACTCGTCTACCTCCCGCAGGCGAGGTTCTCGAAAGAGACAGCCGACGACGTTGCCGAAATCGTACGCCAGTCGATCGATGGTCTCGCCGCCAGCTACGACTCGAGTCTCGGCGGCAACGAGCTGGCACGGCTGCACATCTCCGTACCACGCTCCTCCGCTGATGAGGCGCTGCCCTCGACCGTCGCGCTGGCGTCGAAGATCGACGCCGCCACTCGCACGTGGACCGAACGACTGCACCACGAAGTCGTTTCGAGCGTCGGCGAGCGCGACGGTCTTGCACTGATGCAGAAGTATGCGCCGGTGATCCCGCCGGCCTATCAGGCCGTCACCTCGCCGAGCGTGGCGGTCGTCGACCTCCGCTACCTCGACGCTCTCGACGCCGACGACGACCTCGAGACGTCGCTACGTCCGACACTCGATGGTGAGATGCGGTTCAAGTTGTACCGGCTCGGCGAACCGATCACGTTGTCGGCGATGTTGCCGTTCCTGGAGCATCTCGGCCTCATCGTCGTCGACCAACGCCCATTCGAACTGACCGGCGGGGATCGCCAGAGCGCCTGGATCTACGATGTCGGCGTCGAGTTGCCGACGGGTTTCGAACTCGACGAAGTACGCAAGGCCGAGGTCCAACGCGCCTTCGAGTCGCTGTTTCGTGGGGAGATCGAGAACGATGGATTGAACCGGTTGATCCTGCTCGGCGGGCTGACGGGTCGACAGGTTTCGATCGTGCGGACGTATGTCAAGTACCTCCGTCAGATCGGTTTCGGGTACAGCCAGGCGACGATCGAAGCAACGCTCACCCGTCTACCGGTGCTGGCGCTGCGGCTCGCCGAGCTCTTCCATCTGCGCCTGTCGCCGCTGACCGGGATGGAGCCGTCTGCGGGCGCAACGAGAGCAGAGGGAACTGGCTCAACGCCGTCGCTCGGCGCTGCGGAAGTCATGGGCCTGCAGATCGTGCAACTCCTCGACGCCGTCCCGAGTCTCGACGACGATCGAATCGGCAGGACGTTGATGCAGTTGATCGAGGCGACGTTGCGGACGAACGCCTTCCGTCCTGTCGGAGACGTCGCCGGTGGTGCCGACCGCCCGGTCATCTCGATCAAGCTCGACCCGGCCCGCGTGCCGGATCTGCCGCTGCCGCGCCCGATGTTCGAGATTTTCGTCTACTCGCCGAGGGTCGAGGGTGTGCACCTGCGCGGCGGCAAGATCGCTCGAGGCGGGCTGCGCTGGAGTGATCGACAGGAGGATTTCCGCACGGAGATTCTCGGTCTGATGAAGGCGCAGATGGTGAAGAACGCCGTCATCGTCGCGGTCGGGGCGAAGGGTGGTTTCGTCGTCAAACGCCCGCCGCCTGACGCTGACGGATTGCGCGCCGAAGTCGTCGCCTGCTACCGCCACTTCGTAGCCGGTCTGTTGGACATCACCGACAACATCGTCGGTGATGGTGTCGTCGGTCCACCGAACGTCGTCCGATGGGACGGTGACGATCCGTATCTCGTCGTTGCCGCCGACAAGGGAACGGCGACGTTCTCCGACGTCGCCAATGCGATTTCCAACGACTACGGATTCTGGCTCGGTGATGCGTTCGCTTCTGGCGGTTCCGTCGGATACGACCACAAGGTCATGGGAATCACCGCCCGTGGGGCATGGGAGAGCGTCCGGCGACACGCCAGAGTGCTCGGCAAGGATGCCGACAGAGAAGCATTGACCGTTGTCGGTATCGGCGACATGAGCGGTGACGTCTTCGGTAACGGGCTGCTGCGATCACCACACGTGAGACTGCTGGCAGCGTTCGACCATCGGCACATCTTCATCGACCCGAATCCCGATCCGGCGGCCTCGTTCGCCGAACGCCGTCGCCTGTTCGAGTTGCCCCGTTCGAGTTGGGCGAACTACGACACGGCGCTGATTTCCGCGGGCGGGGGAGTCTTTCCTCGGTCCTCGAAGCACATCGATATTTCCGAGGCTGCCCGTTCGGCACTCGGGATCGAAACGAAATCGTTGACGCCGAATGAACTCGTCACCGCCATTCTGAAGGCCCCGGTCGATCTGCTGTGGAACGGCGGCATCGGCACCTACGTCAAGGCATCGACAGAGACGAGCGTCGATGTCGGCGACCGTACGAACGATTCAGTGCGTGTCGACGGCCAAGATCTGCGCTGCAGGATCGTCGGCGAAGGCGGCAACCTCGGACTGACGCAGCGCGGGCGCATCGAGTTCGCCCTCGATGGCGGGCTGATCAATACCGACGCCATCGACAACTCAGCCGGCGTCGACTGCTCCGACCACGAGGTCAACATCAAGATCCTGCTCAACGGTCTCGTTGCCGGCGGTGAGCTGACGATGAAGCAGCGAAACGAATTGCTGGCCTCGATGACCGACGAGATCGGCGAGTTGGTGCTCGACGACAATCGTGCCCAGACGCTGGCGTTGAGCATCGCTCGCAAGCAGGCGGTGCCGATGGTCGATGTGCACGCCAGGTATATCTCCTCGCTCGAGGCCGACGGCTGGCTCAACCGGGCGATCGAGTTCCTGCCGACGGACAAACAGTTGGCAGAGCGACAGGCTTCGGGTTGGGGTTTGACGACGCCGGAGCTGGCAGTGCTTTTGGCATACACGAAGACCGCAGACATCGCCGATGTCGCAGGAACGGCGTCATTCGTCGCCGACCCGTATCTCACGCCAGACCTCGAGCACTACTTCCCCAAAGAAATCCAGCAGCGTTTCCCCGACGCCATTCACGGTCATCGTCTGCGTGACGAGATTCTGCTGACGCAGCTGATCAACCAGATGGTGAATCATCAGGGGACGAGTTTCGATCATCGGATGACGGAGGAGACGGGCGCCGTCACCGCCGACGTCGTGCGCGCCTGGATCGTTGCCAGGGACATCTTTTCGATGCCATCGATCTGGGAGGAGATCGAGGCGCTCGGGACAACGGTCTCGCTCGACACCCAACTCGGCCTGTTCCTCGATCTGCGGCGGATGGTCGAGCGGAGCGTGATGTGGTTGTTGCGTCACCGACGACCGCCGATCCCGTTTGCCGAGACCGTCGCCGAGTTCAGGACCGGCATCGCCACGCTGCTGATCCATCTGGCGCCGCTCGTTCGTGGTCCTCTGGCTGACCAGACCTTCGCCCTCGCCGCCGAGCGCGTCGTGTCCGGTGTTCCGAGCGATCTCGCCGAACGCTCAGCGGTGTGGCCGTTGATGCACACGTCATTCGACCTCATCGATTTGGCAGAGCGCCACGGCCGGCCAGTGTCCGAGGTGGCGACGGTGTACTGGACGCTGCTCGAACAGTTGGACCTGACCTGGTTGTGGAATGCGGTCGGCACGCTGCCACGAATCGATCGTTGGCAGAGTCAGGCTCGTGCGGCATTGCGGGACGATCTGCTGGCTGCGCTCGCCGAGTTGGCAGACGACGTGCTGGCGGTCGGCGGCTCGCCCGATCGGTGGGCACAGATCAACGACCGCGTCGTGCAGCGCTCGCGCAACGTTTTCAGCGACATCAGACGCTGCGGCGAATTCGATCTGACGACGCTGACGGTAGCCCTCCGCCAACTGCGCAACCTGGTGCTCTCCACCGCCCCCGCCAGCGAGTAGTCGGGCGACGCCGTGCCGGGAGGTGTCCCGGGGACTCCCGGTAACCTCCAGGCGTCATGTCTGATGCACCGCTACGGCTTCGATTCGCTCCATCACCTACCGGTTTCTTCCACG
Source organism: Actinomycetota bacterium (assembly GCA_043747685.1). GTDB lineage: Bacteria > Actinomycetota > Acidimicrobiia > Acidimicrobiales > Ilumatobacteraceae > JANXUF01. The sequence goes on along the minus strand of JAYTOR010000118.1, from coordinate 24,562 downwards.
TCGGAGGCGCGCGGACGGCGCTGTACAACTGGGTGCTTGCCAAACGACTCGGCGGCAAATTCGTGCTGCGCATCGAGGATACGGACGAGGCGCGCAACAGCCCCGAGTGGACGCAGGGGATCATCGATGCGCTTGCCTGGCTGGAGATCTCCGCCGACGACCCGGCATTCGAGGGTCCCTATTTCCAGTCACAGCATCGTGACGCCCACATCGCTGCTGCCGGCAAACTGTTCGAGACCGGGCAGGCATATTACTGCGACCTGACCAGCGAGCAGATTGCAGAGCGCGCCAAGGCGAGCGGCGTGCAGGGCTACGACGGCTATTCACGCGATCGCGGTCTCGGACCCGATCCGGGAAATGTACTGCGTTTCCGGGTCCCCAATGGCGAAACGATTGTCGAGGACCTCGTCCGCGGCCGCGTCGAATTCAACAACGACACGATCGAGGACTTCGTGTTGTTGCGTTCGAACGGCTCGCCGATGTTCCTGTTGGCGAACGTCGTCGATGACATGGACGAGAAGATCAACCTTGTCATCCGCGCCGAGGAGCATCTGCCGAACACGCCGAAGCAGCAGTTGCTCTGGGATGCGCTCGGTGCACCGCCGCCGCAGTGGGCCCATGTTCCCGTGCTGGTCAACGAGCAGCGCAAGAAGCTGTCGAAACGGCGTGACAAGGTCGCGCTCGAGCAGTACCGGGACGAGGGCTATGTGATGGCGGCGATGCGCAACTACCTGATGACGCTCGGGTGGGCACCTGCAGGCGACCAGGAGATCGTGCCGTGGTCGCAGATCGAAGGCGAGTTCACGCTCGACGCAGTGAACAGGTCTCCGGCCTTCTTCGACCTCAAGAAGCTCGCGGCGTTCAACGGTGAGTACATCCGGATGATGAGTCGCGAGGAGTTCGCAGATGCAACACGACCGTTCGTCGACGCGTGGTTTGCTGCGAATCCTCAGGCGACCATGAACGAGTCGTGGCTGGCGACGATGCTTCCGCTGCTGCAGACACGCATCGTGACGCTTGCCGAGGTGCCGGCGCAAATCGATTTTCTCTTCATTGGCGACCCGGTGATCGACGACGACAGTTGGACGAAGGCGATGAGGGACCCGGCACCGCAGGTCCTCGTCGACGTGATCTCCGCCTATGCGCAGACGCCGTGGAATGCCGATGCACTGAAGGACACCCTCGATGCCGTCGGCCAGACGTACGGACTCAAGCTCGGAAAGACGCAGGCGCCGATTCGCGTTGCGGTGACCGGACAGCGGGTCGGTCCACCGCTGTTCGAACCGCTGGAACTGCTCGGGCGCGACGAAACGATCCGGCGTCTGCAGGCAGCGGCGACACGGATCGCATCGACGACATGATCGAGGGCGAACCGCTCTTCGATGGGCGGACATCGTCGTCCGACCGGCCAACGGCGGAAGTCGCCGTGATCGAGGCGACGCCGGTGGCCGGTATCCCCGTGCTGCGTTCGGCAATCCCACAACGACCACGCGCTGACGCCGCGACCAGCGCTCAGCCAGACGAATCCGGTGCGCCGCCGCCTCGCCGGTGGCTCAGGCGAACCGTCAAGATCTCCGCGGTTCTGTTCGCCCTGGCGTTCGCCTACTACGTTGTCTGCTTCGTGCAGGTGTGGTCACGAGGCAACGACGACGAAGCACGGAAGGTCGATGCGATCGTCGTCCTCGGAGCTGCCCAGTACAACGGTCGACCGTCGCCGCAACTCGCCGCCCGCCTCGATCATGCCGCTGATCTCTACGCCAGCGGCGTGGCACGGTTTGTCGTGGTGACAGGCGGCAAGCTGGCGGGGGACCGCTTCACGGAGGCGCAGGCCTCCGGCATCTATCTCGCCAAAAAGGGTGTGCCGACGTCGGCGATCATCGAAGTCGGCGTCGGCCACAACACCTACGAGTCAATGGTCGCAGTGCAGTCGAAGCTGCACGCACAGCAGTTGCAGACCGTGCTGATCGTCACCGACCCCTATCACACGCTGCGTTCGGAACTGATTGCCCAGGGACTTGGCCTGCAGACGTTCGTCTCGCCGACACGCACTAGTCCGGTGCGCGGCGCAACGCTGTTCCGTCGCGAGATCACCGAGGCCGGCGGTGTCGCAGTCGGTCGGGTGATCGGCTTCCATCGGCTTTCGGATCTCGGCTGATGAGGGATCGGTCGAGTCGTCGGCGAGCGCTGATGAGACTCCGAGCGGCTCCTCGACGCGAAGCGACACGGGAGTGACGGCCTCGACCGAGCGGGCAAGTGCATCGGCGTACCATTCGATGAAATCGATCGTTCCCTGTTCGATGTCGACGCTGCGAGAACGAGTGCCTCGGCGCGCCCAGCTGACGAATAACCGGGACGATCGTGCTGTTTACTGGGCGCGTTCACATCGTCGATACGTCGACGCCAGCAGCGCCCGCTGGCGACGTTCCTTCGGAAAACACGTGCGGGCACGAGGTCGTTGGCGCTATCCTCACTGGCGCACATGCGGCGGAAGCTGCTGCTCCATGGGGAGTGGTGTAACTGGCAACACAGCAGTTTCTGGTACTGTTATTCAGGGTTCGATTCCTTGCTCCCCAGCGATTTGAAGTGCCTCTGACCAGGTTAAGTGAATCGAAATAGCGGCTTGGCAGCCGCTCTGGCGATTCGTTGACGTACCGTGTGCTGATGTTGGCGGGTTGGCACTTCGGTATCGGTGATCCCAACGCCGTTGCCTGGGTGATCGTCGGTGGGTACCTCGTGTCGGCGGTGCTCGCAGGGATTGCCTGCATTGCGGCGCGATCGAGAGAATCGGCGCTCAGGCTCACGAAGCCGATGGAGGCTCGGGACCAGCGGACGATGAAACGCGTGTGGCTGTTCGTCACTGTCACGATGGTGACCCTGGGTATCAACAAGCAACTCGATCTGCAGACGCTGTTGATCGAGATCGCACGGCGCAGGGCTCGTGCAAGCGGCTGGTACGACAGGCGACGACAGTACCAGGAAGAGTTCATCGCCGTTGTCGGCCTGCTCGGCATCATCGGGACGGCGTTGTTGGCATTTTCGCTTCGACGGGTGTTCAAACGGATGTGGCTGACGATCGTCGGTATGTGCGCCCTCGTCGCGTTTGTACTGATTCGCGCCGCATCCTTCCACTACGTCGACCGTTTCCTTGCTCTCGGTGGCAAGATCCACGTGAACTGGGTTCTTGAACTGGGCTCGCTCACCGTGATCATCGCCTCGGTACTGATCTGGCAGTACGGAGAACGCAACCGGGCGGGCTTTCTCCGCCGCGAGAGCGGCGCAGATCGTGGTGTGTCCGTCGACGTCGATGAGACCGCCAACGCCGCCGTCTAGTGCTTCGAGTGTCGTCGCCGCACCCGAGTGCGCTGACACCCGTCGCCGTCGCCACCACACTCGGTTGCGGCCGGCACATTTGGCGATGCCGCCAACGCCGCGGTCTAGACGTCGAGCGCGCGCAGGTCTGCGGCGAGCACCTCGGGGATCACCGGATTGAAGTACTCCTCGCACGCCACTTCGGCAGCAGCGATGAACCGCGACACACCGGCGCTGCGCCACGGCGAGACGATCTCGATATGGAACCAACCGTCCGGCCAGTCGCCGCCGGTCGGCTGCTGGTTCAGCCACATCATGTAGGGCAGTGGTGCTTCGTACAGTCGATCGAGGCGGCGGAACACGTCGATGAGGACTGCAGCAAGTTCATTGCGGGATTCGCTCGACACCGCAGCGAGATCCGGAAGGCGATCAGCAGGCGCGATGGTCACGGCGATCGGCCATGTTGCTGCGAACGGGACGTACGCCTGCCAGGTTCCCTGCTCGGTGATCAGCCGTTCGCCCGGATCCTTCTCCGGTGACCAGCCAGCGGAAGCGAGCGCAGCGGGTCGTGCCGGGACATGGTCGTACGCGTAGATCTGGCCATGAGGGTGCGAGATCGTGGCTCCGACCTCCTGGCCGCGGTTCTCGAAGACGAGCACGAAATCGACATCGGGCCGTGCACCCATTTCAGCGGAGCGGTCGGCCCAGAGGTCGATCACCTTGCGCGCTCCTTCGACCCCGAGCGACCAGAACGTGGCGTCGTGCTCCGACGTGTACAACACGACCTCGCACCGGTTCCCCGGCATCGCCGGCCAGCGGTTCTTGAACCAGCGGACGTCGTAAGGCTCTGGTGATTCGAGGCCGCCGGGGCAGAACGGGCAGCCTGTCGCCGGAAGGTTCGGCCGTGCCTGACGGGTGCCGACGACGTGCACGACGGTGCCGAGGTACGGATCGACGCGAACGTCGGCCGCTGTCGGTTTCGCTGTGCTCATCGGCAGATCATTCCGCCAGACGGTCGCCGGTTGCGGTGTCGAACACGTGCAACGCGGCGAGATCCGGCACGAGCATGACGGTCGATCCGGGGCGGGCGCTACTGAGCCCCTCCGCCCGGGCAACAACCGACATCTGCGGATGATCGACCGGCGTACAGTACAGAAATGCGTCGGAACCCAACTCCTCGACCGTCAGGATCGTGACAGCAAGCCCCTTCGTCTCGTCGTCGGACGATGCCATCTTCAGTGCCTCCGGCCGGACACCGATCGTCACTTTGTCGGTCGTCAGTGCCGTGCGCTGCGATGGCGTCAGCGGAAGTTCCAGGGTGCCGAAGCGTCCGAGGTCGCCGTCGACGACACACGGCAGCATGTTCATCGACGGTGAGCCGATGAAGCCGGCAACGAAGGTGTTGAGCGGTCGGGTGAACAGATCGCGTGGCGTTGCGCACTGCTGCAGGATCCCGTCGCGCAGCACCGCAACACGGTCTCCCATCGTCATCGCTTCGACCTGATCGTGCGTCACATAGACCGTGGTGACGCCGAGCCGCCGCTGTAAAGCGGCGATCTGCGTCCGTGTCGACACACGCAGTTTGGCATCGAGGTTGGAGAGCGGCTCGTCCATCAGAAACACCTGCGGCTGCCGGACAATTGCCCGACCCATGGCGACGCGTTGGCGCTGTCCGCCCGAGAGCTTTGCCGGTTTGCGCTCGAGGTAGGGGACGAGATCGAGAATCTCCGCGGCCTGCAGCACGCGCTTCTTGATCTCGTCCTTGGGGAGCCGCTTGACCTTGAGGTGGAACCCGATGTTCTCGCTGACGGTCATATGCGGATACAGCGCATAGCTTTGGAAGACCATGGCGATGTCCCGCTCGCGCGGCGGCAGCATCGTCACATCGGTGGTACCGATGAACACTGACCCACCGTCGATCGGCTCGAGCCCCGCAAGCATGCGCAACGTCGTGCTCTTGCCACATCCGGATGGTCCGACCAGGACGAGAAACTCTCCGTCGTCGATCTGTAGGTCGAGGTTGTCGACCGCCGGATGAGGCGAGCCCGGGTAGATGCGCGAGGCCTTTTCGAACAGCACTGCAGCCATCAGGCACCTCTCTGTCGCGATGATTCGTTCATCGATGAGTCTTCGGAAAATAGGGCTTCGGTGAACGCCGCATCCGCCAGCGTCAGCCGGCCGTGCTGCTCGGCGACCGCACGACGAGCGTCGTCCGGCAGTCCGTCGTCCGACACGATCTCGTCAGCGTCACCGAGTGCAGCGATGGACGAAAGTCCCGTCACATTCCATTTCGTGTGATCGGCGAGCACGATCAGGCGTTGCGCCGAGGCGATGAACGCTCTGTTCGTTTCCGCTTCCATCAGGTTCGGAGTCGTGAAACCGGCATGGGCGCTCATGCCGTGGACACCCATGAACACGGCGTCGAGGTGCAGCAGTCGCAGCGCTTGGACTGCAACGGGGCCGACGAGGGCATCAGAAGGTGTCCGTACGCCGCCGGTGAGTACGACGGTCCGGTCTGGGCGGCGATGTTGATACAAGACGTCGGCGACGCGCACGGAATTGGTCACCACCGTGAGGTCGGCAATGTCGACGAGGTGGTATGCGAACTGCCAGGTCGTGGTGCCGGCGGTGACGCCGATGGCGCTGCCGTGGCGGGCCCGAAGTGCGGCGATCATGGCGATCGAATGCTTCTCCGCCATGTTTCGCAACGACTTCGCTTCGAACCCGGGCTCGTCCGTACTGCGCTCCTCGGCGGCGACGGCCCCGCCGTGGACCTTCAGCAACACGCCGTCACCGTCGAGCATGCTGAGGTCGCGTCGGACCGTCATTTCGCTGACGCCGAGCAGAGCGGCGAGTTCTGAAACGCGTACCGAGCCGCGTCTGCGCACCTCGGCGACGATGACCTCGTGCCGCTGCGGTGAGGCGGTGCGCGAACCGGTGTCCATCAGCGAGGGAGGCCGATTTCAGCAGACTCGACGGCATTGCTTGTCGGCCGACAACGAACAGTTGCCGGCGCGCAGGCCGGCGCGCAGCATCGCCAAGACGCGCGATTGTGCGATTGTTCGCATGAGCCCCCGGCCATCCCTGAGAGATTGCCGCAGTGTGAGCGAAATGTCAACACCAAAGTGGTAGTTCTCACAGAGTTCTGTTCGAACCCAGCGGGCGGCGGAATCGTTTGAACAGATAGTGTGCGAAAAACTCACATTTGTGCTTGACAAATCGAAGCGATCATGAGAGCTTTTGCAGATCACGCGCCAGGGGAACACGGCGTGTACTCATCAGTTCATTTCCTAAGGGGGAAGTTGCGTGTCAAGTAATTTCGAGTTTTCGCCGAGCCCGTCAGAGTTTGCGACATCGGTGTTCACGCGCCGCTCGCTGCTCGCTGCTGCGGCGAGCGTCGCAGCAGCGGGAACGCTTGCCGCTTGCGGCAGTAGTGCCACCAAGGCAGTCAGCCCGGCCACCACGGCGGCTGGCGGCGGGACGGCAACGACCGGCGCTGCAGCGACTGGTGCCCCAGCGGCGACAACAGCGACCACAGCCTCCACCGCTGCCACCGCCACGCAAGCGGCAACAACCGCAGCAGGGGCAACGACAGCCGCCTCGGCATCCGGCGCCGTCATCACCTTTGGTTCCTATACCAGCGATGCCAAGCCGAAGGCGGCACTGCAGGCGGCGTTCGACTCCACCGGTTTGAACATCAAGGTCAACACCGTCGACCACAACAGCTTCCAGGACAACATCACCAACTACCTCGCGCAGCCAGACGACGTGTTCACCTGGTTCTCCGGATACCGCATGCGCTTCTTCGCCGACAAGGGCCTGATCGGCGACATCAGCGATGTGTGGACGAAGTTGCCCGACATGCCGGCGAGCTTTAAGGCTGCGGCGACCGGCAACGACGGCAAGCAGTACCTCGTGACATCCAGCTATTACCCGTGGGCGGTCTTCTATCGCAAGAGCCTGTTCGCCGAAAAGGGCTACAAGATCCCCAAGAACAAGGCAGACCTCCTCGCTCTGGCGACGAAGATGAAGGCTGATGGGCTGATCCCGTTCGCCTACGCCAACGACGGCAAATGGCCGGTCCAGGGAACGTTCGACATCTTGAACATGCGCACCAACGGTTACAAATACCACGTCGATCTCCTGGCCGGCAAGGAGAAGTGGACCGACCCGAAGACCAAGGCCGTATTTACCGCATGGGCAGAACTGCTGCCGTTCCACCAGGAGAACCCCAACGGCCGCACCTGGCAGGAAGCGGCGACGGCACTCGAGAAGAAGCAGGCGGGGATGTTCTATCTCGGCAGCTTCGTGGCGACGAACTCGACTGACAAGACCTACCTCGACGACCTCGACTTCTTCACGTTCCCGGAGCTCGATCCGGCGATCGGCTCCGATGCCCTCGACGCTCCGATCGACGGGTTCATGATGGCAGCCAAGCCGAAGAACATCGAAGGATCGAAGCAGCTGCTGACGGACCTGGGCGGTACAAAGGCGATCGAGACCTTCCTCAAGGGTGAGGGTGCGAGCATCGCCGCCAACGCCAAGGCGGACACCTCGTTCTATTCGACGATCCAGAAGAAGGGTGCCGAACTCGTCGGCTCTGCGAAGTCGATCGCCCAGTTCCTCGACCGTGATACCAGCCCGGACTTCGTCAAGAACGTGATTTCCGATGCGTTCGCCAACTTCGTCGCCGATCCGACGCAGGTCGATTCGATCCTCAAGGGTATCGAGGACCAGAAGGCCACCTACCTGTCCTGATCGAACAGCCAGCTCGATAACGGTCAAGCGGGACGGTCGAGCGGGACGGTGATGAGACGGTGATCAGAAGAGGGTGGACGTATGAGTTTGGACATTGAAGCAGAACCGACTGCAGCAGTGCCGGCGGCGGTGCCTCCCAAACGGAGGCGCCGCCGGCGCTACAGCCAGTTGTCACGCTCCGACAAGATCTGGCTGACGCTGATGGTCGGCGTGCCGACGCTCAACCTCATCGTTTTCGTCTGGGTTCCGGCAGTGTCGACGATCCTGCTGTCGTTCACCAAGTGGGACGGCATCAAACTCGGTAGCTGGCGCCTGCTCGGGTTCCGGAACTACTGGACCGTCTTCACGATCCTCGACACGAAGATGTATCCGGCGTTGTTCAACAACGTCATCCTGCTCGTGTGGTTGACGTTCATGAGCATGATCGGGATGCTGCTCGCCTACCTCCTCGACAAGGGGGTTCGCGGCACCGCCGTCTACCAGAGCATCTTCTATTTCCCTGTGGTGCTGTCGTTGGCGATCGTCGGGTTCATCTGGAAGAGCGTCATGTTCAGCCAGGCGCAGGGACTGTTCAACCTCGGCCGTGACAAGCCGATCGACTTCGTCGGCAATGCAACCAAGCTGTTCACCTTCCATATTCCCGGGCTCGATGTCCCGCTCGGGCTGTCGAAGAACTTCGCTGCAATCCTCGTAGCTGTCGCCTGGCGCCATATCGGCTATGTGATGGTGCTGTACCTCGCCGGTCTGAAGAGCGTCGACCCGTCGCTACGCGAAGCCGCGGCGATCGACGGTTGCAAGGAGTGGCAGAGCTTCCGGCGCGTCGTGTTCCCGGTGATGAAACCGATCAATGTCGTCGTCTTCGTCATCACGGTGATCGAGGCGTTGCGAGCCTTCGACATCATCGTCGCCCTCAAGGAACCGGTGGGGACGAACGTGATGGGCGTGCTGGTGAAGAACAACCTCGTTGGTGAAGGTGGCGGCAACGTCGGCATCGGCTCGACGTACGGCGTCATCCTGTTGCTGCTGTGTCTCGGTTTCATCATCTGGTACCTGGTGAACAGTTTCCGGGAGGCCGAGACATGATCGGCGTCGACCCAACGGAGTACAAACGACCCCGAGCTTCCAGTTCTGGACTGACGATCGTCAGCCGCAAGCCCGGCTACTCGAAGATCACCAGAGGTCTGACCTACGGGTTCCTCTCACTGGTCGCCGTGCTGTGGCTGATCCCGATCGGAGGAGCGTTCTACGCCTCGATCCGGCCGTATCAGGAGACGCAGGTCAAAGGCATCTTCTCGTGGCCGAAGGCGCTGACGTTCCAGAACTACCGGGACGCCTTCACCCAGGGGCAGATGTCGCACACCTTCCTCAACACGGCATTCATTGTGCTGCCGGCGATCGTGCTGATCCTGTTCTTCTCGAGCCTCGTGGCCTTTGCCGTCAGCCGGTACTCGTGGCGCTTCAATCTCGTCGTGCTGCTGTTGTTCACCGCCGGCAACCTGTTGCCGGCACAGGTGCTGTTCCAGCCGCTGTTCCAGATGTTCAAGCACATCCCATGGCCGAACTTTCTCAGCGACACCGACACCGGCCACCTGCTCGGCACCAAGGTGGCGATCATCATCGTGCATGTCGCTTTCCAGAGCGGCTTCTGTACGTTCGTGCTGAGCAACTACATGAAGACCATTCCGAAGGAACTCGGCGAGGCTGCGCTCGTCGACGGTGCCGGCGTGCTCCGGCAGTTCTTCCAGATCGTCATGCCGCTGTGCCGCCCGGCGTTGGCTGCGTTGGCGACGCTGGAATTCACCTGGCTGTACAACGATTTCTTCTGGGCTGTCGTGCTGTTGAACCAGGGCGATCAACGCCCGATCACCTCGTCGATCGCCAACCTCGGCGGTCAGTATTTCAGCAATGACAACTTGATTGCCGCCGCCTCGATGATCATCGCCATGCCGACGCTCGCCGTCTACCTGGCGATGCAGAAGCACTTCATCAGCGGTCTCACACTCGGCGCCAGTAAGGGCTGACCGTCCAAATCCGGCGTTCGACCCTGGTTCGTTCGACCCTGGTCTGGTGCAGTTCGTAACTCAACGAAGGGCCTATCGATGTTGCCAGAAATCGGAACGTTCCGACCGTGGACAGATCCTGCGATCACCGAGATTTCCAGGCTGACGATGCATGTGCCACTGGATGGTGTCGACCGCCGCAGCCTCGATGGCAGATGGAACTTCCAACTGTTCAAGCATCCGGATGACGTCGGTGCCGAGGCGATCTCCGGGGCGCTCCCGGAGCGCCAGGTCGCCGTTCCTGGGAGTTGGACGATGCAGGACGTCGGTGACTTCCCGCATTACACCAACGTACAGATGCCGTTTCCCGGGCCACCGCCGCGTCTTCCCGATCGGAATCCAACAGGCGTCTACCGGCGAAGTTTTTCGGTCGTCAAGGGGTGGCTCCGCAAGCAGATCGTGCTCCACGTCGGCGGTGCAGAAAGCGTCCACGCCGTCTACGTCAACGGGATGTTCGCTGGATACGGGACCGACAGCCGGCTGCCGAGCGAGTACGACATCAGCGCCCACGTCCACGCCGGCATCAACGAGATAGCCATCGTGGTGATGCGCTACAGCGCACTCAGCTACGTCGAAGATCAGGACCAATGGTGGATGGCAGGTCTGCACCGCAGCGTGTTCGTCGAGGCCAGGCCGCTGGTGCACATCAGCAGCATCGTCGCCAGGAGTTCATATGACTCCGCCTCCGGGTCGGGCACGATCGGAGTCAGAACCGTCGTCGGATTCGTCGACGTGCCGACGCCCGGCTATGTCGTCCGCTCGACGTTGACAGCACCGAACGGCCGTCGCGTCGCCAAGTCGCTCGAGTATCTGGTCCCGGAGCGATTCGCTACCCCCTATGTCTTCAGCCAACATGCCGTCGATGCCGTTTGGGCGCTCCCGAAGGCACGCCCGTGGTCGTCGGAATGCCCCGACCTCTATGTGGTCGAAGTCGAACTGCTTTCGCCGAGCGGCAACGTGGTGCATCGTGCCGAACAGCGACTCGGCGTCCGCAGCGTCAGGGTCGCGAACAGGCAATTGCTCGTCAATGACCGACCGATCTGGATATTCGGGGTCAATCGTCATGATCACCACCCTGACCGTGGCAAGGCGCTGACCACTGCTGATCTGCGTGCTGACCTGCTGGTGATGCGGGCACACAACATCACCGCGGTCCGCACGTCGCACTACCCGAACGACGCTGCTTTCTACGACCTCTGCGACGAACTCGGTTTCTATGTCATCGACGAGGCGAACATCGAGAGCCATGCCTACAACACGAGTATCTGCAACGATCCCCGCTATCGCTCGGCATTTGTCGCCAGAGGATCGCGGATGGTCGAGCGCGATCGCAATCATCCTTCGATCATCCTCTGGAGTCTCGGCAACGAGAGTGGCTACGGATCCAATCACGATGCACTTGCAGGCTGGATCCGCAGCGCAGACCCGTCCAGGCCGCTCCACTACGAGGGTGGCACGTTGCACGGCGACGAGTCGCTGCCGGCGACACAGATCGTCGCCGGTACCGGGCGCGTCGAAGGCACCCCGTTACCTCATAGGACGGGCGCCGATCATCATTGGGTAGCGGGAGGGCTCACGGCCACAGACATCGTCTGCCCGATGTATCCGCAGATCGAGTCGATCGCCAAGTACGGAAACGATGGCATCGGTAGCAGACCGCTGATCATGTGCGAATACAGCCACGCGATGGGGAACTCCAACGGGTCACTTGCTGACTATTGGAAGGTCATTACCACGACTCCCGGTCTGCAGGGCGGATTCATCTGGGAGTGGAAGGATCACGGCCTGCGTCGACCTGGACCGGACGGCAAGCCGCGCCTTGCCTACGGCGGCGACTTCGGCGACACGCCGAACGACGGAAACTTCGTCGCCGACGGCCTGGTGTCATCCGACATCCAACCGCATCCGGCGATGCACGAGGTCGCATGGGTGTACCGGCCGATCGCCACTGAGCTGGTTGCCGGCCGGACTCCTCGACTTCGCGTTGCCAACCGTCAGTCGTTCAGCGGGCTCGATCGTTTCGTCGGTTCGTGGGAGTTGTGGGCTGGCGACCGCATCGCGACAACAGGCAAATTCCCGAAATTGAACGTCGAGCCGCACGGCGATCTGATCGTCGACATTCCGTGCGAACTGCCGTCTGGCAATGACGAGTTGCTGCTGACCGTCCGGTGGTCGCAGCGAACGCCGACATGGTTCGCACCGAAGGGACACGTCGCAGCGATCGATCAGCTGCAGTTGCGCGCCGCCAGGCCGTCGAAACCTGATAGTGCTCCGGCCACTCCGACGAACGAGACGTCCGCCGCTGTGCTGTCCGTCATCGATGAGTTACTCGTCGCGCCGGTCGAGTTGGCGCTGTGGCGGGCCCCGACAGACAATGACGGCTTCAAGTTGATGCCGGAGCTGAGCGAACGCATCGGCGTCGGTGGTCAGGCGCTGAAGCGCTGGCGTGATGCCGGGATCGACCGCCTGCCTGCCGATTCGCTCGTCGGCCACCAGGTCGACCGGGCGGTCGACGCCGACGGGCTGTCGGTGACCTATCGCCACGTTGTCGTCGTGCCGGAGTCGCTCGCCGACCTACCGCGCATCGGGGTCTCGTTCTCGCTGCCGGCGTCGTTCGACGAACTCAGCTGGTTCGGTCGCGGACCGCACGAGAACTATCCTGATCGCAAGGCCGGCGCAACGATCGGCGTGTGGCACGCAGCGCCTGACGTTCCGCCATATCTCGTACCGCAGGAGTTCGGGCTGCGCTCCGACTGTACCTGGTTCGAATGCCGTGAAAGCGCCTCCGGTCGACGGCTACGGATCGAAGCAGTCGAGCCGTCAGCGCTGCACATTTCGGCGACGAACTACTCGGCCACGGCGCTGACCGAAGCGCGCAACGATGCCGACCTCGTTCGTGAGAAGGCGTTGCACGTGCACATCGATGTCGCTCATCGCGGGCTGGGCACGGCGAGCTGTGGCCCGGACGTCCGCAACGAATACCGCATCGGTGCCGGCACCTTTGCCTTCTCCTACCGGCTCACGTGGTCTTGACCGGCCTCCGATCAACTGAAATTCTTTCGGAGGTTTTTTAACAACCTGTCGATTCGCCGCAAACGAGTTCGTAGTAGCGGTGGAGGCCGGCACGGAGCCGGCCCGAACAAAGGAGCACCCATGAGCCAATACCTGTTGTCGGTACACGGAAACGACGAGATCTATGCCGCGATGGATCCCGATCTCATGCAAACGACCTACGAGCAGGTCAACGTCTTCAATGCCGAGCTGCAGGCCAAGGGTTCGTGGGTCTTCGCCGGCGGATTGCATTCAGCAACGACGGCGACGGTCGTCAGTGTCAGAGACGGCGAGACGTTGGTGACCGACGGGCCCTACCTGGATTCGAAGGAGCACATCGGGGGATTCTGGATCATCGAAGCGGAGGATCTCGACGCTGCACTGGCGTGGGCAGCCAAGGGTTCTGCCGCGTGCGGAGGACCCGTCGAAGTACGTCCGTTCCAGGGAGAGCCGGCAGCTGACGACGCCTGACCCCCCACCAATGCCCGTGTCAGATTTCGACACTCGACTCGGCAGGATCTTCCGTGAAGAGTCCGGGAGATCGGTGGCCACGCTGGTCCGCATCTTCGGCGATATCGACATCGCCGAGGAAGCGGTCCAGGAGGCGTTCGTCATTGCCACGAAGCGCTGGCCAGCGACCGGCATGCCGCCGAATCCGGGCGCGTGGATCACGACCACCGCCCGGAACAGGGCGATCGACCGACTGCGCCGTGAATCGACGCGACACGGCCGACACGTAGAGGCTGCGCTGGTGTACGAGGACGACGAACCTGTCGAGGACCGCAGCGCGTTGAGCGACGATCGCCTCCGCCTGATCTTTTCGTGTTGCCATCCAGCGCTCGCCCCGAACGTCCAGATTGCGCTCACCCTGCGGCTGCTCGGCGGCCTGCAGACGCCGGAGATTGCACGAGCGCTGCTCGTCCCTGAGGCGACGGTCGCCCAGCGCATCGTCCGGGCGAAGAAGAAAATCAGCGCGACGAACATTCCCTATCGAGTCCCGGCCGCCGCCGAACTCTCGGACCGGCTGTGTGCTGTGCTCGGCGTCGTCTACCTGATCTTCAACGAGGGCTACACGGGGACGTCCGGCGCCGAACTCGTCCGGTCCGACCTCTGCAACGAGGGCGTCCGGCTGGCGAGGTTGCTCGCCGAGTTGATGCCGGACGAGCCGGAGGTCCTCGGCCTGCTCGCCCTGCTGCTGCTCACCGAGTCGCGTCGGGCGGCGCGCACCGCTGCCGACGGATCACTCGTGCTGCTGGCCGATCAGGACCGTTCACGCTGGGACCGAGCCTCGATCGCAGAGGGTCAGGCGATCGTCAGGGCATGCCTGCGGCGCAACCAGCCGGGCCCGTACCAGATCCAAGCGGCGATCAGTGCCGTTCACAGCGACAGCGCAAGTACCGCCGAGACGGATTGGTACCAGATCCTGCGGCTCTACGACCAACTCTTCGCCCAATCGCCGACCGCTGTCGTCGCCCTCAACCGTGCCGTCGTCGTCGGCGAGGTCGACGGTGCCGACGCGGCGCTCGCCGCCCTCGACCTGCTGTCGCTGGACCGCTACCACCTCTTCCATGCGATACGGGCCGACCTCCTCCTTCGGCTCGGCCGGTTCACCGAAGCCGGCGTGGCCTACGTGCGCGCCAGCGAACTGACGACGAATGGCGCCGAGCTCGCCTTCTTGGAATCGCGCCGTGCTTCGCTGCCAGGCTCGCCATAGCGCAGCCGATAGATTCGCAACCCGGTTGGGCTGTGGCAACCCTGCTGCTAGCGTCAGTGACCGCTACTTGGCCCCATCGTCTAGTGGCCTAGGACACTACCCTCTCAAGGTAGCGGCACGGGTTCGAATCCCGTTGGGGCTGCCAGAAATCTCCTGGTCAGGGGTGGTATCCGCGAGCTGCCCTCCTGCCGACTTCCGGGCTTACACCCCAGTTACACCCGTGGACTCCACAAACGGTTTACGCTGACTTCTTGCGAAGGCGGGCTCGGATGAAGGGAACCGTCCATGTCCGCGTCAACCGGGATGGTTCGAAAAGCTACGTCTGTCAGGTGAAGTTGGGCCGCGACCCCGGCACCGGCAGGGCTCGCGTGCTCACCGGCACCGCGGGCCGGCGAGCGCGAGGCGGACGCCGACCGGAGCGCGGCCCGCACCGAATCGGTCGAGTCGGGTGACGCCTTCGTCGCTCAACTCCGCTCGATCGCTGAACCTGCCAGACGCCGCCCTCGCCACTGACCCGCACCACGTGCCGAGCTATGTGTGGCTTGCCCGGTTCCGCGCCGACTTCGAGCATCTCACCCCTGCACAGCAAGCAGCGTTCCTGACTGCGGTGCAACAGTTTTTCGACGACCTGCAGCGCGGCCGGGTTTTCCGTCAGGGCTTTCGCGTGAAACGAATCCAGGGCGCCACCGGGGTGTTCGAGATGACGTGGGCCCCGGATGGGCGGGCGACGTTCGAGTACGGCGACGAAGTGATCGAGGGCGAATCTCACGTCGTATGGCGCCGCGTTGGTTCGCACGCCGTCTTCAAGACGCCGTGATCGCCACAGGCGACGCCAGTCAGGCAGGTGAGTGCGTTTCTTGCGTTTCTCGCTTTCGCGTAAGCGCTGAGAAGCGACGACGGGGCCGTCAGGGTCGAGCGGGACGCGTTAGCTGCCCCTGACACTCGTGAAATCTGTCATAGCCAATTGTCCGTTGTGAACCGCCATGAACCGTGGTGTACCGCCATGTACCAACCGGTCCGCTGAGCCCCCGTCGCCTTGATCCCTCGGGGTTGTAGGCGGAACGACAGGGGTGTAACGAGTACAGGGTGATGCACCCGCAAATGTTCGATGAGGCAGAAGATTGTCGTCTGCTGCTGACGGTTGAGCAGGCGGCGCGCATCTTGCAGATCGGCCGCTCGCGTGCGTACGCCATGGCTAACACGTATCTGGACTCCGGCGGCACGGCGGGCATGCCCGTCATCCGACTCGGACCGGGATGCCTTCGTGTACCCCGGTGCGCGCTGCTTGTGTTGGCGACGACAGGTCGGGTTGTGCGGCTCTGTGATGAGGAGGCTCAGCCAGCTGGGGCTCTGCGTGATCGCTAGTCCGAGTCGTCGTTCGATCGTTCTGGAGCCGGATGCCAGCGACTTGCGGCGTGCACTCGGCCAGACCTCATGGTTCGTGCTCGAAGAGATGCTCCTCTGCTCGACCGGCGATGCCGAGTATTGCACGGCTGCGGTCTCGATCCGCAGCTGCGGCCGAGGTGCTGCTCGCAAGGCCGGACTGTGCATCATCGCCTGTTACGACATGCCACTTGTCGGCGCCATGGCGAGCACCGGGGAGTCGACCGAGTCGTCGACCGAGTCATCGACCGAGTCATCGACGCACTTGCTCAACCGGCCGGAGCATTGAAGAAGTTGATCATCGAGCAGTATCCGCAACTCGAACATCGACATGCAGCTGTCGCCTCCCGGGGTCGACCAGATGCGATCGTCGTCGGAACCGACGGTTCGGACGCATCGGCTGCCGCCGTCATGTGGGCAGCCGATGAGGCCGACCTGCACGGCGTCGAACTGAGGGTCGTGCACAGCTGGATGTACCCCTATTTCGGCATAGACACGAACGCACCGCAGGCTCGTGACCTCACGAGAATCGATGCCGCCACCGTGCTCGAGCGATCGGTCGAACAAGCCTGCGAGCGCTGCGGTGTGACCGTCACCGGTGTGCTCGTCGAGGACGGTCCAACGTCTGCGCTGCTCGGCGCCGTCAAAGATGGGGAACTGCTGGTGCTCGGCTCTTGTGGCCGAGGAGCGATCGCCTCGACGTTGCTTGGATCGACCGTCAACAACGTGCTCGACGAGGCGGCGGTCCCCGTTGTCGTCGTTCGCTAGGAGCATCGCCATGCTCGTTCGCGACGCGATGTCGGCCCCCGCGATCATGGTCGGCCCGGAAGCCTCCTACCACGAGATCGTCCATGTGCTGTTGAACAACGACATCAGCGGCGTAGCCGTCGTCGATGATCACGTTGCCATCGCCCCGTGACTGTGCCAGCAGTCCGGTGAGCCGAGCGCCAGGGCAGTACTCACGCGTTCGACCGACGCAGGCACCGTGGAACGGGCGGGCGTCGCGGACGGCTGCTTGACCGATCCCTCACAAACAAGGAACGAACCCCATGTCTCACGTACACGCAATTGTCTGGCTCGATCACCGCGATGCCACGGTGATCAAATATTCGCAAGGCGAGGAACACTCTCTCGAGATTCACAGCCGTACGCCGGAACGGCACATCTGCAATCCTTCGGCGAGATCACCGAAGCGCTCGCAGGAGTAGGTGAAGTCGTGATTACTGGTCCGGGCACCGCAAAAAGACGCGTTCAAGCGATACGTCACCGATCACGATGTCGAACTGGCGAGGCACATCGTCTGGAAGGAGACGCTCGACCATCCGACATCGGTCCAACTGTTGGCGCATGCTCGCAAGTACTTCACGGCGGTCGGTCAGCTCGCAAACTGACGGTGTGACGTTTGGGGGGCGGCTGAGAGGGGCCGAAAGTCCTTAGGCCGCTGCTCTAGCGCGTGGTTCAGTGGAGTTATGACCGAGTTTCGAACGGATGTCCATCAGTGCCCGTACTGCGAGTTGCGCTTCCTCGACCGCAACGAGGTTCGCGACCACGTCATCAGTGATCATCCGAGCCACGCGGATGCCTTCACGGTGTCGTCGCCGAACGACCTGCGATGAACGCCGTTACCGTTGCGCCGTTGTCTTGCTGATCGACCGCTGACCAGGCACGGCGACTGACACCCGGGTCACCGATACGTGCTACCGGACGGGCACCGATCTCGTGGTCGCTCAGTCAGGTGTCGCAGCGACGTCCAATCGATCGTCGGGTCGGTGTCGTTCACGCTGAGCACTACGAGACCCATCTCACAGCGGTCGATCCCTTGACGTGAGGTCAGCCAAGTGCCGTGCGACCCGGATGGCTTCACTTCACTTCGCGTCGCATGGCGCTGGCGAGACACGCCACTCCGATGGGACTTACGCTTCTGGCCGTTGGCGCTCAACGATGCGATCGTCGAACCATCACCGCTTCGATGACTTTGCCCGACACGAGGCCCTGACGGAACCGTGAACTGTCCGACGCTGATGCTCGGTGATGATGGATCAGTCGCCGCCGACATCGTTTGGCTTGGGATCAACTGCCACATGTGGCCCGAGTGGCGGCTGCAGGTCGTCACCGCCGAGTTGCCCACAACGTTGCTGGTCGCCGCAACGCGTTGCGCGCTCCACGGCTGGCAGCCGCCCAACCAGCGGTCACCGTGGACGGAGTCACGGTTCGTCGAGGTGACGAGCCTGCCGTGCGAACTCGATCCGCACATCGCTCTCTCTGGAGCGACGGACCTTTGGTCGCCGGACGTCGTGGACCGGGGATCGCCAAGGCCCTGCATCTGGGCAGCACAGCAGAGTGGCTGATGGTGCATCCTCCGGCACCGATGGTCGTCGCTCGGCACGGGCGGACGACGCTCACGACGACCGTCTGTCACGACGGCTCGCCGCATGCCGACGCGACGATGGCAGCGTTGTGTCGGATGCCCTGGATCGATGGGGTACCGGTCACGATCGTCAGTGTCGACGACGGTGCGATGGACGTTGAGCGGACCGTTCGGGCGGCCAGGGCCACCCTCGAGGCTGCGGGTGCGATGGTCAGCGATCGCCGGCTGTGGTCACGAAGGCGTTGCTCGGACATCTCGAAGTCGAGAACCCGGACCTGGTCGTCCTCGGCACCAAGTGCTGCAACGATGGCGAGGGACCGAAGACAGCAGCTCCGTCAACGACCGCGACCATATTGACCAAGCCCGCCGCGCAACCCCGAGGATGTAGACTCGGCGTTGCCTCGGAGCGGGTGCAAAGTAGCCGACGACTCGCTGCCTCGCCGACACAACGCTGGACGCGTGCACACAGCGATTCCGTACAGCTAGGAAAGCCGGCGCCACGAGCCTTACTACGATCGTTGGATCAACTTCTTGACCTCGGCCGCCCACAGAACGACGCTAGCGAGACCGATGCACAACAGCCAATCCCTGGCCCTAAGGTCCACGGTTCCGAATGCGTGATTCATGAACGGAATCTGGACCACGGCGACTTGCAGCACGATCGACAGGCCGATAGCCATCCACAGCAATCGGTTCGTGAAGAGGCGCCGAAAAGCGCTGGCCCGGTCGGAGCGTGCGTTGATCGTGTTGAACATCTGAGCGAACACCAAAGTCGTCATCGCCATCGTCCGCCCTTCCTCGATTCCGCCGGTCCCACCGAGGATGCCGCCACGCATCCCGAGGTCGAGCGCCGCAAGTGTCACCACTGCCATCACCAGTCCGATCCAGACGATCCCGATCCACATACGACGATCGATGACACGATCATCCGGGCCTCTCGGAGGACGCAGCATCACGTTGGCGGGCGGTGGATCGAAGCCCATTGCCAGTGCCGGCGCCGTGTCGGTCAGCAGATTGATCCACAGGATCTGCGTGGCCAGCAAGGGGACGGCGACCGACTCTCCGGCAACGTCGAGTCCCAAGACCCCGGCGAACACCACCCCGAAGAACATCGTGAACACCTCACCGATGTTCGAGGACAGAAGAAATCGGAGGAAGGTGCGGATGTTGGCGAAGATCGCCCGTCCCTCTCGGACGGCGTCGATGATCGTTGCGAAGTTGTCGTCGGCGAGGATCATGTCAGCGGCTTCTTTCGAGACATCCGTGCCCGTCATCCCCATCGCAACACCGATGTCGGCGGCCTTCAGTGCTGGCGCATCGTTCACGCCGTCACCGGTCATCGCGACGATGTTGCGGTCGAACTGCAGCGCCTTGACGATCCTCAGCTTGTGCGCCGGCGCGACGCGGGCGTACACGGAGACGGTGCGAATCGCCTCTCGGAGCCCGGCGTCGGCGAGCGCTTCGATCTCCACGCCGGTCATCACCGTGCCGCGGGTCGAGACCTCATTGCCGGTCGAGACGATGCCGAGTTCGGTCGCGATGCGGGCTGCCGTGCGCGGGTGATCGCCGGTGATCATGACGATCCGGATACCGGCGGCGCGCGCCTGCTCGATCGCGATCATCACCTCTGGCCTCGGTGGATCGATAATCCCGACCATCCCGAGATAGACGAGCTCGTGTTCGATCGACGTCTCGATGGCCATGCCTTGCGGCTCGGCGACAACCCGGTAGCCGACGGCGAGGGTCCGCAGCGCATCATCGGCAAGACGATCCACCGTGGTGAGCAACTCCGTCCGCCGAGCGTCGGTCAAGGCGCGAACGACGCCAGCGGATCGTTCGTGCGAGCATCTGCTCAGCAGTACGTCGGGAGCGCCCTTCGTCACGACCACGACGGCGCCGCTTTCCGTGTCGCGTTGCACCGTCGTCATCAATTTGCGTTCCGATGTGAAGGGCAGCTCCCCGATGCGCGAGAATCGGTCGATCCGTGCCGCGGTAAAACCGAGTTTTGCCTCAGCGACCAGAAATGCGCCGTCGGTTGGGTCACCCTGGATGCTCCACACCGTGCCGATCCGATGGAGGCCGGCATCGTTCGCCAAGCTGCCCCCGACGAGGAGCAGGCGCACCTCGTCGAGGAGGGCGGGGTCGTCGACGGGAACGCCGCCGACGAGCAGGTCGCCGACAGGGTCGTAGCCGGTGCCTGTGAGCGTTGCTTCTCCAGATGCCGTCACGACACGTTCGACGGTCATCTCGCCTTTCGTCAGCGTTCCCGTCTTGTCGGAGCAGATGACCGACGCGGCGCCGAGCGTCTCGACTGACGACAGCTTCTTGACGATGGCCTTGTGGACAGCGAGTCGCTGCACGCCGAGCCCGAGCACCACGGACAGGATCGCCGGAAGCCCTTCCGGCACGGCGGCGACGGCGAGTGACACGCCGATCAGGAGCACCTCGATGAGATTTCCCGCTGCAATGTGGTCGGCGGTCAGCAGGATCGTGCCGATGACGACGACGGCGATCACGGCGACGGCGATGCCCAGCAGTTTGCCGATCCTGTCGACCTCCCGTTGCAACGGCGTTCGCGGCTGGCGGGCGGTGCCGAGGAGCCGGGCGACGTTGCCCATCTCCGTATCCATCCCGGTTGCGGTGACGACCGCCCTCCCACGGCCGCGGACGACCGACGTTCCACTGAACACCATGTTGAGGCGATCGCCGAGACTTGCTGCCTCGTCGAGCGTCGCAACATGCTTCTCCACCGCTTCGCTTTCGCCGGTCAGCGACGCCTCGGCCACACTGAGCGAGGCGGCTTCCTCCAACCGCGCATCGGCGGCGATGGCGTCGCCTTCAGCGAGCATCACGATGTCACCGCGGACGATCGTGCTGGAGGCAACGCGCTGCTCGCGCCCCGCCCGTACGACCGTTGCGGTCGTGATCGACAGCTTGCGCAGGGCGGCGACAGCCTGGTCAGCCCGGGCCTGCTGAAGGTACCCGAGCATCGCGTTGATGACGACGATCACGACGATCGCGACGACGTCGAACGGTACGCCGATACGGCCGTCGATCAACCATGCCACGAGTGAGATGACGATGGCGGCGAGTAGCAGGTAGATCAATGGATCGGCGAATTGCACCGCGAACTTGCGCCATCTGGGCACCGGAGCGGACGGTTCGAGTTCGTTCGCGCCGAAGTGCCCGAATCGGCTGGATGCCTCTGCCGAGGTCAGCCCATCTCGGAGATCCGTATCCAACTCGGCAGCGACATCGGCGACGTCGCGAAGCCATGCTGGTCGCATCGGCGCATGCGCGACATCGGGCGTCGTTGTGGCCATCCGGATGACTTTGACACCGCGCATATGAGAGTGGTAGGGCCGAAAGTCATGTCTCACCGAGGTCGCAGCGAGTACACCCGCATCCTCAGCACAACGAGATGAGCGCTGTCAGCCATCGAGGAATCTATGGGGCCGCCTGGCGGGAGCAGACCCCGGGCATCCAGCTGCTGCGAGCAGGTGGTGCGCGGCTCGCTCGGCGATCTGGCTTGCTATCGAACGTGACGGCGCCGTCGTCCCACCGCCTGCACGAACCGTTGATCACACCTTGTCGGCCGTTGCGATATCAGCGGTCCACGGCAATGTCCAGACCCGTTCGGCGACCTGAGCAACATGGGCGAGCTGTGCCTGTTCCAGTGTGGTCCGGGAGTGAAGGACGGGATCGCTGGTGCCCGACCCGGAGAGCGTGGCGTTGATCACCCAACCGAAGGGCTCGATCCCGGCGCGGCGTAGATCGTTCTGAAGGTCTTGTGCTTCTGCCACCGGCGTGCCTTCGGCGGTCGCCACGATCAGGATCTTGGCGTAGTTGGGGTTCTGAGTTTCAGCGGGGTGACGACGTGGCCAAACTGTCGGTCGATGCTGCTGATCACTTCACGGTGGTAGGCGCCGGTCGACAGCGAGATTCTGGACCCATCGGCGCTGCCATGGCGTTTCCGCAGCTCGGGGGTTGTATCGACGCCGCAGCCAGGCAACTGCTTCCGAGCGTGGGACGCCTGCGAGCACGGCAATCGCCGCCAGCGCAGTCCCAGTCCGCCCAATGCCGCCCCCACATGCGATCTCGATGCGCTCGGACGCAGCGCGTCCGTAGGCCTCTGCAAGCGCGGCGATTGCGTCGTCCGTCGATGTCGGGGTGCGAAAGTCGGGCCACCGCACCCATTGGTGATCCCAGCCAAAGGGTCCAGCGGTGGATGACCGAGAAAGTGTTCGACACCGCATCGTTAGTACGGCAGCGACTGCCGGAGCCGACGTCGCTCACGTGTATGCAGGCTCCGTTACACCAGGCCTCGTCAACGAACTCCACGGTCTCGGCCTCACGGTCCAGGCCAACGACGCCGTATCGGTCGAGGACATGATGCGAGCATTGGAGGCTTGGGCCGACCGCATTTCGGCTAACGACGATGCCCTCGCAACGACGATCGCCAAGGGACGGCCTTCTGACAAAGGGCGAGCGTCGACTTTACGAACCAGGCGGGCGACAACAGGCGCGATTGAAGTGGCAACGGCTACGACTGCCGCTGGAAAATGAGAAACGCCTGCGGTGAGGTCTCGTGCGCCAGTTCAGCCCTGCGCCAGATCCGGGCCCGCATCGCGAGGCCGGCCCGCTCGACGCTCTGCACGACATCATCGATGTTGTGACGGTACCAGGTCATCGTCGTGGACGAACCATATGCGTTCTCGCGTTGGACGTCGTCGTTGTCGCCTGCTTGAAATCCAAGCAGCACACGGCCGTTCCGAGAGAGAACGCGAGCAAGCTCGTCCCAGACATCGGAGAGCGCTGCGGGCGGCGTGTGAATGATCGAGTACCAGAGGACAGCTGCAACGAGAGAGTCGTTCTCGACGGGTAACTCCGTCATCGGCGCCACGTCAAAGGCCAAGTGGGGGTGAGCCGAGCGCGCGATTGCGATCATTTCGGGCGAGAGGTCGACGCCTCGCACATCGAGCCCGCGCTCGTGCAGATAGGCAGTGACACGCCCGACTCCACATCCGATGTCGAGCACGCGCGCATGGTCGACGGCGACAAGATCCTCGGCAAGCGCGTTCAGGATCGCCCGGTCGATCGGTCGCTCGAACGCCGCAGTGACGGTTGTGCCGACTGCTGATGCATAGTGAGCAGCGGAGAAATCGTAGACCTTGCGGGTCGAGGCGATGTACTCGGGATCAGTCATGCACAAGTATCCCACCCCGCTCGCGCGCACGCTTCCCTTGTCGGCAACCAGTGAAGGATGTGGTCCACTGGAAGGTTGTGGTCCCCAATTCGCCGCCGTCAACGTGTTGACGGCGGCCGGTCACCTCCCCTTCTTGCCAATGGATCCGCCAATGGATGGGCCCAGAACCGGTTGCCATTGGCCAATACGGAACGACACGAAACGAAACGAAACGGGCGGTAGCGCAAGACCTGCTCAGACCACACGGCTCGTCATTTGGCAACACGGGATAGGCACGTTCGCTCACCCTCTCAAGGTGGACGCACGGGTTCGAATCCCGTTGGGGCTGCCAAGAAACCCCAGGTCAGAGGCACTCTTCGGAGTGCCTCTCCTGGTTTTCCAGCCGCCTTGCCAATCTCGTGCCAATCTATGACTGGAGATTGCATGAAGGGCTTCATTCGGCCGCGAGGCGACGCCTGGGAGTTGCGTGTCTTTCTCGGCACCGATCCCGTGACCAACAAGAAGCGTTACGCGAGCAAGACCGTGCATGGCGGTAAACGCGAAGCGCAGCGCGCCCTCAACGAGATGATCGCTGAAGCCGGTCATGGGTTGTCGGTTCGGACCTCGGCGACCGACGGCGAGTTGCTCGAGCGATGGTTCGAGTTCGCTGCTCGAGACTTCTCGCCGAGCACGGTGAAGGAGACGCGCGGATTCATCGATCGGAATCTCCTGCC
>JAYTOR010000117.1:0-6583 GCA_043747685.1 Actinomycetota bacterium | reverse complement strand
CGTATCTCAGACGAAGTGTTCCTGCAGTGGCGCGAAGCCGTTGAAGCCGACGGAGCTGTAGGTCGTCGTGTAGGCGCCGGCCGACAGTACGTCGACGGTGTCGCCTTCTGCGAGTGACAGCGGCAGTTCGTAGCTGGACTTCTCGTAGAGCACGTCGACGGAATCGCAGGTCGGCCCGGCGAGCACGACAGGCCCCGTCGGTGTACCGTCTTGTTCGGTACGCAGGCGGAAGCGGATCGCTTCGTCCATCGTCTCGGCGAGGCCGTGGAACTTGCCGCAGTCGATGTACACCCATCGCTCGGAGTCCTCCGGCGAGCGGCGCGACACCAGCACGACTTCGCTGCGCAGCACGCCGGCGTCGGCGACGAGATAGCGGCCGGGCTCGACCATCACTTCGGCGAGGCCCTCCGGGAACCAGCGGGCGAGCGCCGACTGGATCGCAGAACCGTACGCTGAGATCGCCGGGGTGCGCTCTCGGTACGTCCCGGGAAAACCTCCGCCGAGATTGACGAAGCGTGGTTCGGCACCGAGATGGCGGGCGCGCTGGAAGATGTCGGCGACGACCTCCAGCGCGTCGCTCCAGGCGTCGAGCTCGCGTTGCTGGGACCCGACATGGAACGACACGCCGCACTCCGAACCGGCGTCGGCGGCCATCGCCAGCAGGCGGACGACATCGGCGGGTTCGCACCCGAATTTGCGCGACAGCGGCCAGTCGGCACCACCGCATTCGTGGCGCAGCCGGACACACAGTGATGCCCCGGGGGCGACGTCGACGACCTTTTCCAACTCGGTGTCGACATCGACGGTGAAGCGTCGGACTCCGCACGACCATGCGTATTCGACGTCACGGCGTTTCTTGATCGTGTTGCCGTAGGAGATGTTCAGCGCCGATGCTCCGGAAGCGAGACACATGTCGATCTCCGCAGGGCTGGCGACGTCGAATGCCGAGTTCAGACCGACGAGCCGTTCGAGCACCGGCGCCGCAGGGTTTGCCTTGACGGCGTAGTAGATGCGCGACGCCGGCAGGGCATCGGCGAGCTGCAGATAGCGCTGTTCGACGAGGCTCGTGTCGACGACGACGAACGGAGTGGCGACGTCAGCGGTACGCAGGAACTCGGCGATATTTGCAGACGGATACTCATTGATTTCAGACACGGCCGCAGACCATACAAACATTGAAACGTCTTGTCGACTAACCGACGGATCAGTCAGTGAACGGGAAATCGACTCGTCAGGAACCGTCGGGATCCGTCAGGACGATGAACGACGGGCGATCAGTTGATGCCCGATGCGGCCGACGAGCGACTGGGCACCCTGGTCGTTCGGCACGCTGTGGATCACGTCAGCCCACGCACCGGAGCCTGACACAAACCTCGTCTTCGGGCCTGAGGTGGTGAAATCAACAACAGCGATGCATAAATCTACCTGAAGGGCAAGAACATGAATACGCAGCACCGCATTTGCGCGAGGCTGTGCGCCGGCCGAGGTCGCCGACCGGACGGCTGCGCACTACGGTTGGGCGATGATCCTCGAGACCCTCGATCGTATCGATCCCGCCGAGTTCCTGGCCAGAACCGGTTGGGCACCGAAGCCGCAGGGCCTGTGCCGTGGCGAGGTCTGTGTCCCGGCTCCCGGCTCGTTGCGTGACGACGGATCGCTCGACATCGACGTTGCCGCCCAACGACTCGGCATGCCACTCGTCCACGACGCCGAACACAACGTCTGGGCACTCGGGCCGGCGACCGCGACGGGCAGGGCGCTCAGCACTGCCGTCGCCGCCGATCCGACGCTCACCACCCGCGACGGCAATCCGTTCCAACTCAGCAGCCTCCACGGACGCAAGGTGCTGCTGGTCGCCTGGGCGAGTTATTGAGGCTGTCGCACGAGCCTGTCAGGTTGGCAGGCACTGCACGAAGAACTCCAGGATCAGGGCCTCACCGTCGTCACCGTCGCCCTCGACATCGAACCGCAGCACACCTACAAGTGGATCGATGCTGCAGCGCCGACACACCCGAGCCTGATCGACCCGACGCACATCACCGACGAACTGTTCGGCTTCGTCAACATCCCGATGGCGGTATGGATCGACGAAACCGGCACGATCGTCCGCCCGGCAGAAGGTGCCTCGATCGTGCGGAGTGCGCTTCGCGACCAGGACGTGCCACCAGGACTGCCGGACCGTGTCGACCGGATGTTGCGCGAGGTCAAGAAGATCCCCGACGACGCCGAGTCGTACCGCGCAGCGATCGTCGATTGGGTGCAGCACGGAAGCGCCTCGCGATACGCGCTGTCGCCTGACGACGTCGTTGCCCGCTCGCAACCGCGTGGAGAGCACGAAGCCCGGGCAGCGGCATGTTTCGAACTCGGCGAGTACCTGCGTCGCACGGTGTCGCCAGAGGCCGCCGTGCCGTGGTGGCGTGAGACGCATCGTCTCTATCCGTCGAACTGGACGTACAAACGCCAGGCCTGGACGCTGGTGACGACGCCGGAGGGTGCAGAGGACAACGATCTGATGCAACCTCCAAACGACGTCTACGAGGGCAATTGGCTCGACGACGTCCTTGCCAGCGGCGGCGGAGAGGCCTACACGGTCGTCCCGTCTCTGTAGATCGATCGAAGGACCCGCGAGGCTACGGTTCCAATCATGCCGGTGTGAGTGTGACGATCCATCGGGCCAGGGTGCCGTCGGGCGAACCGTCCAGCCGGGCACAGGCGACGAGGCGCACCATCGGCGAGCCGTCAGGCGATGGTGTGAGAACGAGCTTCGTCGCCTCCGCCAGTGGCAACAGGACGACCGTCGAGACCTGCAGCCGGCTGGCGGTGCCATCCAGATCGACGCCGACGGCATCGCCCTTGCGCAGGTCCGGGATGTCGTGAAACGGGTGATTATGCGAATTGCGATGGCCGAAGATGGCGTCTGGAACGCCGCCCTGCAGCCTCGCTCCTCCGGCAATACTGTCAGCGATCGGCGTGAAGCCCGACAGCATGTCGACGCCCTGCGTCGTGCCATCCTCGTTGCCACACAGCAGGCCGCTGGCGAACCGCACCGACTCGGCGAGGATCGACTGGCCAACGTCGATCGCCGGAATGCTCAACGTTCCGGCCGGCGCACAGTTGGCCGGGCCGACCGCCGGCGCCGGTCCATCGGCAGAACCGGGAGCCATGATGGTGTCCATGTCGCCGATGTCGCCAATGATCATTCGCTGGTCGTAGGTCGCCGCAACCGCCGCCAGCGAGGTCACCGTCGCAGTGTTGGCCCTCGTGGCGGACCCAGCGGCGATCGAGGGTGCATCGGACCGTGTACCGATGAGCACGACGAGCGCTGCTGCGATGAGAAACGTCACTCCGATGGAGGCAGCGAACAGCTGCCGGCGCTGCAGCGCTGATACACCTGATCCTCCTGCCTCACCGCTCGCCACGTCCCGACCGCATCGTCGCGACCAGGCCCATCGCCCGTCAGCGGACGCCAGGCCGAAAACGTTTTTGGCCGCCACCAGCTCGATCGCTCGGGGGAAGCGAGAACATGGTGGCGGCTGCAGATCAATATACCGACGGTCATCTCCCGCTGGTCGTACGACCGGCGTTGCAGCGGTCACGCCCAGTTGCAGCGGTCACATCGTCCAAGGTTCGTCGCCGACGGATTTCGGCAGATCTCAGCGGATTTCACAGTAGTCCGAGACCTTGCCACACCCATCTGCTACTGATGGGTGCAATGGTTACGAAGCAAGCGGGACACGTCGACTCGGCGTACACAGCAGACTCGATCACCGCGCTCGAAGGGCTGGAACACATTCGCCTGCGCCCGGCGATGTACATCGGCTCGACGGGGATCGCCGGCCTGCACCACCTGCTGTGGGAGGTCGTCGACAACAGCGTCGACGAACATCTCGCCGGCCACGGCAACCGCATCGAGATCGAACTGCTCGACAACGCCGGTTTTCGCGTGCGTGACTACGGACGCGGCATGCCTGTCGACCCGATGACGTCCGGGGTCCATCAGGGCAAGTCCGCTGCCGAGGTCATCCTCACCGTTGTCAATGCCGGCGGGAAATTCGACGGCGAGGCCTACAAGACGTCCGGTGGGTTGCATGGCGTCGGCCTCAAGGCCAACACTGCGCTGTCGACACGGGTCGAACTGATCGTGCGCCGGGACGGCAAGAAATACGCCCAGAACTTCTCGCTGAAACGTTCTCCCAAGGGCGACAGACCAGGCGTCCCGGACGGTCCTGTCGAAGTCATCGGCCGCAGTACGTCCGCCGAGCAGGGAACGGTGTTGACGAGTTGGTCGGATCTGTCGTGTTTCACGGACGACAACGGTCAGCCGTTGGCCGGCTTTTCACGCAGGATGATCAGCGAACGGTTGGAGAACCGCTGTTACGTCCACCCCGGGTTGACGTTCGTGTTGACCGATTCGCGGACCGGTCGCGAACCGTTCACTGCCGAATACCACTCCGAGAACGGGCTCGCCGACCTGGTGACCAAGCTGTCGTCGTCCCGCGACCCGGTGTGTGCTCCGATCAGAATCGTCGGCGGTCACGACGCCGAGAAGATGCAGATCGACGTCGCCCTGACGTGGGCCGGCTACTCGGAGACGTTGATCGGCTACTCCAACGGTGTCTACAACCCTGGCGGCGGCAAGCACATCGAGGGCATGACCAAAGCGATCACCCGAGCGGTCAACCGCTATGCCCGTGACCGTAACGTCCTCAAGGAGAAAGAGGACAACCCGACGGGTGCAGATGTGCGTCAGGGGCTGATCGCCGTCGTCGCCGTGCTGCTGACCAACCCGTCGTACGACTCACAGTCGAAGAACAAGCTGGAAACCGTCCAGGCCGCCGGGGCAGTCGAATCGGTGGTCTACGAGCAGCTCTCGAAGTGGCTGGAAGAACATCCGTCCGACGCCAAACGGATCGCCGAAAAGGCTGCGGCGGCGATGCGTGATCGGCTGAAATCCGACGAGGACCGGGCCGCCGACAGGGCGCTCGCGCGCAAATCGCCATTGCGCGGCTCCGGTCTGCCCGACAAGCTGTACGACTGCCAGTACACACCGAAGGAGGCAGAACCGTTCGGGGGCTCGGAGTTGTTCATCGTCGAGGGCGATTCTGCAGGCGGCAGCGCCGTCGCCGCCCGTAACCCGAAGACGCAGGCGATCCTGCCGCTGCGCGGCAAGGTCTTGAACGTGGAGGAAGTGTCACCGGCGAAGATCGCCAAGAATGCCGCGTTGGCGACGCTGATCCAATCGCTGGGCTGTGGCCGCGGAGCCGACTTCTCGCTCGACAAGCTTCGTTATACGCGGGTGATCACACTCGCCGACGCCGACCAGGATGGCGGGCACATCGAAGCGCTGCTGATTACCTTTTTCTGGCGTCAGATGCGCGAACTGATCGAGGCTGGTCGCCTGTTCGTCGCCCAGCCGCCGCTGTACTCGACATCCGATCGCGACGGCAAGGTGTATTTCCGCAACGACGCCGCCAAGGACGCCTATATGGCGGCGCACCCGAACCACAAGGCGCACGTCGGGCGGATGAAGGGACTCGGCGAACAGGACTGGCAGGAACTGCGTGACACGACGATGTCGCCGGCCTCACGCACGCTGCTGCAGATCACCGTCGACGACGCCATCGCCTTCGACGACCTCGTCTCCCGCCTGATGGGCAACAGCGCCCAGGCCAGGCTCGACTGGCTGCTCGAATCGTCGCTCGAGAACACCAACCTCGGAGGAAACTGAGATGGCAGGTAGCCGCCGCAAACGCCCATCGGAACCAGTGGAAGTCGTCGAGCCGACGCCGCCGGTGCTCCGAGATGCGGGAGAACACTTCGAGGAGATGTTCGGGACGTACGCCAAGTACGTCATCGAGGATCGCGCCGTCCCGAACGTCTGTGACGGCCTCAAGCCGGTTGCCAGGCGGTTGATGTGGGCGGCGCTGAACCTCAATCCGACGCCGGCCATCCCCGGCAATCCGACGGTCAAATGCGCCCGTATATCTGGCGACTGCATGTCCAAATACCACCCCCATGGGGACGCCTACCTGGCGCTCGTGCGTATGGCCCAACCGTTTTCGCTGCGCCTGCCGCTGATCGATTTTCAGGGGAACTATGGCTCTCCCGACTTCGGTCCGGCAGCGTCTCGTTATACCGAGGCCCGCCTCGGAAGCGCGTCGATGGCATTGCTTGCGCAGGTGCGCGACGGAACCGTCGAGATGATCCCCAATTACGACGGGCTGAACGTCGAGCCGGAGGTCCTCCCCGGTGGCTTCCCGAATATTCTCGTCAACGGCTCGTTCGGCATTGCCGTCGGGATCTCCTCGAACATTCCTCCGCACAACCCGCTCGACGTCGTCGCCGCTGCGCGCCTGCTGATCGACGAGCCCACGTCGTCGGTCGAGGACCTTGCCGCCGTGCTCAAAGGCCCCGACTATCCATCGGCGACGCAGGTTGTCAATGCCGACGACCTCGTCGATGTCTACCGATCGGGCGTCGGTCAGATCCGCCTACGCGGTACCTGGATCGTCGAGGAACCGGTGACCACCGGACGCAAGTCCTCCGGCCAGTTGCTGGTGATCACCTCGCTGCCATACGTCCA
>JAYTOR010000116.1:0-4969 GCA_043747685.1 Actinomycetota bacterium | reverse complement strand
GGCGCAAGGACCGCCCGTTCCTCGACGGCGACGCCTCGCAATTCGCTCAGGTTGTCACGGAGTGCCTGCTCAGACGCATCGGTGGTCCTCTTGGAAGCGCCCCTGGCCCCCGTGGCAGCTTCGGAGGAGGTCGTCGTCGGGGAGTCGGACGTGTCTGGGGCTTCGGCGGCACCGGATGTGTCGGCGAACAGCGGGTAGAGGCGGTTGACGACGATTCCGGACACCCGCAGGCCCTGCTCGTTCAGGCGGTCGGCGAAGAAACACGCTTCGGTGATCGTGTCGGAACGCGGCGAGGCGACGAGTACGAAGTGCGTCGTGTCGGAGTGCAGCAACTCGATGACTTCGGTGGCACGCTGTTTGAAACCGCCCTCCATCCCTTCGAACGCCTGGAAGAAGGCGATGACGTCGGCGATGACATCTCCACCGACGATGCGCCCGATCGTCTTCAGGACCGTCTGTGCGGCGACGTTGGCGATCTTCAGGCCCAAACGGGTCGGCGTCGTCAACGCCCGGTAGATCCGGTGGTCGAGGAAACGGGTCAGTCGTCCGGGGGCGTCGAGGAAGTCGAGGGCGTTGCGTGTCGGCGGGGTGTCGACGACGACCAGGTCGAAGCGCTCGTCGTGATGCAACGCAAAGAGCTTCTCGGCCGCCATGTACTCCTGCGTGCCGGACAGCGCGCCGGTCACGTTGCGATAGAAACGGTTGGCGAGGATCT
Organism: Actinomycetota bacterium; assembly: GCA_043747685.1. GTDB lineage: Bacteria > Actinomycetota > Acidimicrobiia > Acidimicrobiales > Ilumatobacteraceae > JANXUF01. The sequence continues at coordinate 4,254 of JAYTOR010000116.1, read as the reverse complement.
TCTCGGCCTGTGCGGAGTCGACCGAATATCGGTGCACGAGCTCGTCGAAGGTTGCGGCTGTGTCGAGCATCAGTGCTGAGAACGAGGCCTGAGAACCGGGAATCGCCACGACTTGAGGTTCGTTCGTCAGGTTGTCGAGGCCGAGAGCATCCGCAAGGCGCCTCGCAGGGTCGATCGTCACGACCACCGACCGCCTGCCGCGTTTGGCAGCCTCGATAGCGATGACCGCGGCGATCGTCGTCTTGCCGACCCCGCCCGAGCCGGAGCAGACGATGACCGCCGACTCGTCGATCAGTTCGGTGAGGCTCATCCGACCATCTCGTTGATCGACACGATGAATTTTTCGGCGAGCCTGACGATGTCGGCCGGGGTCACGGTGGCCGTCAGCAGTAGCGGTACCTGCAGCGACGGGAGTGGTAACTCGACCGCCAGTCTGGCGATCTGCGCCTGCTGTACAACTCGGCGTCTGTTGCGGAATTCCGCGGCAGCCAGCGTCGCCACACCCATCGTCGCGGCGATCGCCTCGTCGAGTTCGCATCCACAGTCGACGGCGTCGACGACCACTGGCCCGAGCGCAACCCCGACGCGGTCTTCGAGGGCAAACGCCGTTTCGACCAATTCGTTGACCGGCGTGGCCTCCGCCAGGGTGACGAGGACGACCTGACAGCGCGCCGGGTCCGCGAGCATCTCGACCACATCCTTCGCCTGCGCCTGAATCGGGCCGACCTTTGCCGCGTCGAGCAGACCGCTTGCCGACTGCAGGAACGAGATCGCATGTCCGGCAGCCGGCCCGTCGAGCAGCAGCAGGTCGTAGGTCCCGGCCCGCTCGATCTGCTTGACCTTGCCGAGGATCAACAGGTCGCCGATGCCAGGTGCAGCCGTCGAGACGACATTGAGGATCCCGGAACTCGCCAGACGCTTGGAAACCCGGCGGAACCCGTGCTGATCGAGGTACTCGATCAGTGCGCGTTCCGCCGTCAGATGGCACAGCTCGATCGATCCGTTGCTCTCAGGACCGAGGTCGCTGACCAGGCGTTGTGCCTGGTAGCCGGCCTTCGTCGACTCGGTGAAGTCGGCATTTCCGAGCAGTCCGGCGAGGTCCGGCTTGCCTTCGACTTCGACGACGAGGACGCGCAGACCACACTCGGCTGCCGCTCTGGCCATCACGGCCGTTACCGTTGTCTTCCCGACCCCGCCCTTGCCGGCTACAACGACCAGCCGGGAAGCAGCGAAGAACTGCAATGGGTTCATGCATCCTCCGGAGGCTTTAGTGCGCAGACTAGCGACCGCCCTGCTCGGCGCAGCGGCCGTCATCGGTATTGGATCATCATTCGCCGGCACCGCCGGCGCCTCCCCGCGTGTCGGTGGGAACGCCACCGGCGTTGCCATGCAGGTCACCGCTGATGATGCAGCCAATCCAGCGGCGGCCCTCGAACCCGTCGATGTTTTCGAAGTCAGCGGCATCCTCGATCCGATCCTCGTGAGCGAGATCGGTAAGGCGATCGATCGCGCCGCAGGTGACGGTGCGCAGGCATTGATCCTGCAGCTCAACTCGGTCCATGCCACGGTGTCGGTGGACAAGGTCGAAGCGTTGGCGACGAAGATCAAACACGCCCCGATTCCGGTGGCCATCTGGGTTGGTCAATCCGGTGCCGCCGCTGCCGGCTGGTCCGGTCAGTTGATCGGCGTCGCCGCCTCGTCCGGCATGGCACCGGGGGCTCACATCGGCAATTTCGGTGAGCCGATCATCGTCGACGGTCAGGCGTTGACGTTCGGCAGTGCCACCGAACAACTGCGATCGGGCTCGCTGAGCGCAACCGAGGCGCGGACCGCCGGAGTGATCCACAACGACTCGAAGGACGAGACGATCGTCGGTGTCCGCAACATGTTGTTGGCGATCGACGGTCTGCAATACAACGGTAAGACGCTGAAGACGGTCGTCGAATCGACACAGGCGAGCGGCAACATCACGCAGGACGCGACGACAGCCCGCTTCTTCAAGCTGGGACTGTGGCCTCGCCTGTTCCACACCGTCAGCAGCGTCCCCGTCGCCTACCTGCTCTTCGTCATCGGTTCCGTATTGTTGATCTTCGAGTTCTTCACCGCAGGGGTCGGTATCGGCGGGGGGGTCGGCGTGGTCTGCTTCGTCCTCGGTTGCTATGGGCTTGCGGCATTGCCGATCCGCGGGTTGGCGCTGGTGGTGATCGTCGCTTCACTGTTGGCGCTGGCGGTCGACGTGCAGGTGGGCGTGCCGCGCTTCTGGACCGGCTTGGGAATGATCCTGTTCACCGCCGGGTCCGTCTTCCTGTATCGAGGTTTCAACCTGTCCTGGATCACACTGTTCTTCGGCATCGCCGGTGTCGCCCTGACCTTTGTCGTCGGTATGCCGTCGATGGTCCGCACGCGCTTCGCCACGCCGACGATCGGCCGCGAATGGATGATCGGTGAGATGGGGGTCGCCGTCAGTTCGCTGTCGCCCGACGGCGTCATCGAACTCGGCACGGCCAAGTGGCGGGCACGGACCAACCGTGCGACGCCGATCGCCGCCGGCCAATCGATCCGTGTCGTCGGCATCGACGGCGTCACCCTCGACGTCGAGCCGGAGACCGGCGCAGCAAAGGACTATCGCGAGCGTCGCGGCAAACACACCGATGATCCGGAGACCAACCCGGACGCCACTGCCGCCAAATCCGACTCGGGTGTCACAGCTCAGGGCACCGACGCCGCCACGGAAGCAACCGCCGACGCACCATGAGCGCAGAATCTGCCGACGAGCACCACCCGCACGCCGCTGCTGCTGAACTCCCGATTTTCGTCACCAAGCGAACATTCGTCCAAGATCGTCCTGCCGCCTACGGAGTCGCCGGTGCCGGCATGCCGGTGCTCTTCCTGCACGGTTGGGCGCTCGGACACCACACCTACAAGAGCGTCGTGCGACGCATCGCCGCCGACGGCTGCGCGGTCTACGCGCCAGCGCTTCCCGGATTCGGGGGTACCTCCGATCTACCTGGAGACGACTTCTCGATGGCCGGCTACGGGCAGTGGATCAATGATTTCCTCGACGCCATCGGCGTCGACGAGCCGGTTGTCGTCGTCGGTCACTCGTTCGGCGGCGGGGTCGCCACCCGTTTCGCCCACGATGATTTCAACCGCGTGCGCTCACTCGTGCTCGTCAACGCCGTCGGCGGGTCGACCTGGCAAAAGGGTCGTGTACTGAGGTCGATCAGCGAGCGCCCACTCTGGGACTGGGGTGTTCATTTCCCCGGCGACATCTGGCCGCTGCGTCAGGCAAGCCGCGTGCTTCCGGTCATCGTCGAGGACTTCCTGCCGAACATGATGCGCAATCCTCGGGCGATCGCCAAGGTCGCCAACCTTGCCAGGCGTGCTGATCTGCGGCACGAACTCGAGGTTCTGCGCTCGAAGAAATTGCCGATCACGATCCTCTGGGCGACGCGTGACGGCGTGATCCCGCGCGAATCGTTCGAGGCGCTCTGCGTCGCCGCCGGCGTCAAGGGTGAAGTCGTCGAAGGTAGCCACTCCTGGCTGATCGCCGACCCCGAGCGTTTCGGCGAAGTGATGACAAACGTCTTGCAGGTTGCCCAAGCCGCACGAGCGTTGGAATCCGAACCCGCAGCCGAGGCGGCGACAGCACATCCGGTGCGCCGATTGGTGAAACGTGTCAGTCGCGCCCGTCGCCCGCGTCTCGTCGAATAGCCCGCCCGCCGCCGTCGCCCGACAGGGTCGCCGCGGCTGTCAGCAAGTGGGGAGGCGGGGGCCGCCGATCCTGACCTGGTCGCGGCGACGGGTGATGCCTCTGGCGTCGAGTTCCTCGAGCAGCGGGACGGCGAACTTGCGGCTGGTGCCGGCCGCCTCACGGAACTCCGAGGCGGTGAAACCCCCCGGTGCAGACGTGAGCAGCCTTGCAGCTACCTGTGACGCTGCATCGACTGCATCACCGTGGAAGTAGACGCCGTCGCGCTGGAAGACGAGCTTGCGTCTGACGAGTTCGTTCAACGTCTGGCGATCGACGCCGTCGGTGCCTGGCGGTGCCAGCAGCGCGGCTGAAGCAGCAGTGACGAACGGGTGCTGTTCGAGCCGTGCATCGGTACCGACGATCCGCGCCGTGCCCGTCTCGATCACAATGTCGGGAATCGTCTGCAGCACGGCGCGCTGACGCTCGTCGAGCAGGGCAACCTCCACACCGCTCGACCCGGCAGCGACGATCCTCGTGCTGAGCGCCGAACGATCGCGATT
>JAYTOR010000115.1:0-2115 GCA_043747685.1 Actinomycetota bacterium | reverse complement strand
GGCCGGCCCGATGCCGGGCAACCCGTCGATCGTCGCTGCATCCGCGTGGTTGATGTCGATCGGGCCGGGTGCAGGTGTCGCCCCAGCAGGCGTATGCGTCGCTGTCGTCGCTTGCCCGGCGATCGTTGTCGCCACTTCGCCGATTTTCGGCAGATAGACGCGTTGTCCGTCGACGAGCGGTGCCGCAAGATTCACCGACTGGGCATCGGCGCTGGCGGTCGGTCCGCCGGCACGTGCGATCAGGTCATCGACCCTCGACCCGGGTTGCAGTCGGTAGACACCCGGATCGATGACCTGCCCGGCGGCCTGCACCACGATCATCGGTCCAGCAACCGTTGTTTCGACGATCGGCACCGCGACTGAAGAGGCAGCCGAGCTGGGCGGTTCGGAAACCGCCAGTTCAGAACCGGACGGTTTCGACGGAACCGACGTCTTCGAGGACGTCGAAGACTTCGCCGTAGAGATGGCGGCGTAGGGGAGGGACTGCTCGACCGGCGGCGCCGGGGAGCGGAGCAACCACCAGCTCCCAGCTGCGACGATCAGCACGGAAACAGCCATCGCCACCAGCCGCGGCAATCTGACCCATTCGACCGTCGCTCGAACGCGTGCGAGCGCCGTTGGTCGTGGCACGGGACGGAGCGGATCCATCGCCACCTCCTTGAACGCGACTGCGCAGGGGGCGCGAGTCAACCAATATTCATCAAGGGGGAAGTACTGCGGACGTTATCGGATGTCGATGGATTCCGGCGCGGTATCCCTGACCGCAGTGGCGATCGAGCGGCGGGCGATCCAATCGGCCTCGATCTCGAACGGGATGCGCTGATATGAGCCACTGTGGCCGTGTCGCTGGAGCCGCGCCCGAAGGTACGAACCGACATAGCGAAGGCTGAAACGAACGAAGCCGTACCGTTTCCACTGCCGAACGTGGACATGTTCGTGACGCAACAGATACTCGGAATGCTCCCTACCGGCCCGAACGATGACCAACGAGCCGAGCGTGATGCCGTCAGCGCCCTTCGGCACCGGACCACCGATCCACAGATGGAAACCGTCACGACGCTCGATGTGCACATCGATCACCGTACTCCGCCGGCTCGGCACGCCGGCGCACCGCCGATGCCGCTGCTAGTACAGCCGGCTGGTCAGCTTTCGTCGATACTTGGCCGTCCGCTCGTCGTCAGGACCCATCAGCTCGAGGATGTCGACGAATCGCTGCCTGGCGACCTCGTCATCTTTGACCTGGTTCAGCAACTCGGACAGCTCGCCATCGTAGTCGTCGCTCGACGGTGCCGGTGCCGCAGCGATGCGGGCGGCGGCGGCAATCTTGCGGGTCGCCTCGCTTTCGGGAATCCGTGCCAGCAACGCCAACGCCTCTTCGGTGTTGCCCTCGGCGACGAGGAGGTCGGCGAGTGCGGTGATGGCTTCCTCGTTGCCGGGCTCCTGCTCGAGCACGAGCCGCAGGCTTGCTTCGTCGCCGGCGGCGAGCAGCCCGGCGATGGCGTCTTCCTCCTCCGTCGGGATCAACGCCTCGACGAACTGCTGCACGACATTTTCCGGGTAGGCACCCGTGAAACCGTCGACCACCTGACCGTCCTTCATCGCGTAGACGGCAGGGATCGACTGCACCTGGAACGCCTGGCTGATGCCGGGGTTCTCGTCGACATTGACCTTGACGAGCACCACTTTGCCGTCCGTTGCGTCGGTGACCTTTTCGATGATCGGTCCGAGGGTGCGGCACGGACCGCACCACGGTGCCCACAGGTCGATCACGACCGGGGTCGTCTTCGACCGCTCGATCACCTCGGTCTCGAACGTTGCGTCGGTGACATCAATTGCCATGGGATGACGATATCGGCGGCTGTCGACCGAATGCCGGGTGCTGCCGGCACTGCCCGGCGTTGCCCGGCACTGCCCGGCGGGACGATGTCGAGCCGGCCGGGGTGCCTCTCGGCACAGCCACGCCGATACCGTCTGCGAGGATGTTGACCGAGATCGCTGGGATTCGCGTCACGAACGTGACGAATTGGCTTGTCGACAGCGTTTCTGGCGCGCTGCTCGTCGGGATGCGCTGATGGCCGCCTACGAACTGCACGAACCGCTCCCCCAACTCGGCGC
>JAYTOR010000114.1:0-28311 GCA_043747685.1 Actinomycetota bacterium | reverse complement strand
CTAGTCTTCCAACTATCGACACCACCCCAACTATCTGGGGTGGTCACGGAAATCAGCCGCGCATCGACCCTGGAACCAAAACTCCACAGATAACGCATTCTGCAGATCTGCGTCCTCTCGGAAGTAGGAGAATCGAGCAAAATCCGCGCCAGGACTCCGGGCGCGAGACTGGTCACCGACATCTCGTCCGCTCATGGCCGTCGGGTTATTCCGGTGGTCGGTCGCGGGTATTCCGGTGATCGGAGGCGGCACCCGTCCGACACGCAGGCCGGTCGCCGGTGACGTGTCGCCAGGTAGCGCATAATGCGCGGCTCGACTATCCGTGAAGGCTCGCGATCACGCCTATAACAGCACCCATAGCCGGCGATCTGTGCGTTGCCGACCTGCCCGCAATGTGCAGGTACGGGCATTCGCGTCACGTCCGATAGCGGGCAGATCGCGGCCGCCAGACCGTTGCAGGCGCAACATGCGTACCTGGTTTCCACCTCGGTCTACGGCTGAGTTGCCGTTCTTGTTGATCGGCGCGGGAACGGATTTTGATGGCGCTTGCCGCCACCGAGATCGTCATGCCAGCGACTGGATTCGCCTCTGCGACACCCATTCACACCGGTCAGATGCACGATCGAGGCTCTGTCATTGGATCTCCAAGCGCAACAGGCCTGCTCACGTCGTGGGTAACAGTCACCGGTACACGACGAAGCGTACGACATGAACTGTTACCCACGATGGTCCGCCCGTACGAACGAGGTCAAGTCAGGGGCCAGCTGAACTCGGGCAGCCGGCGTCGGCCTTCGTAACGTCGGGATCAGCTCGGACACTCCCGACACCAGCGACTAGCTCACACGACCACAGCGATGGCCGACGTCCAAGACGCTTCCGAGGACGGGCAGCAGCGGTGTGATACCACCCGTCGTTCAAGAGGACCATTGCCCTGTCGTGGACACCGAGCGTCTGGTCTCTGCGCGTTGCTATGGCGAATGCCATGTTTGGAATTTCGGATGCGGCTCACGCCTCATGATCTGGCCCTTTCTAAAATGCTGCGGAGTCCCACTCACTCGGCCGCTGCAAGCGGCGCGAGGAAGGGACATTACTGAGCCATACATTCGATAAGCACGGCAATACGAGTATCATCGCGGCGACTCCTAACCCCATCGCCCCTACTTCCCCAGTGGGCGCTCCGCTGGCGAATGTTTGAGTATGAGGTTCGTTGCATCTCGCACACGTTTGGACTGTCGGAACGTTTCGGCGATGAGCGACGACCGGCCAATGAGAAGGGCAGAAGAAATAGGCTTGGAGGCGGAGCTGATGCGCCTCGGCAGCCCGCGTTTTGCCCGCGCGAGCCCGCGTTCTGCTCGCGTGTCAGCCTGCGCCATTTGGTGACGGCTGATACCACCAGGCCCACTAGCAGGGCGTCTGCGCGCCATCCGATGACCGTTCATGGCCGCAGATGCCGATCGACGGACCTGAAAAGTGTCGAGTCACCGGATCGAGGCCGCTCTGAACCACAACAGTGCAACAGTTCGGTGACGATCAGGTCGCCAAGCTGTTGACGTTCTGGCCGTCCTTCGGATTCCCACAGGTTGTACTCTCGGCATCGGTGCCCAATAACAATCACGTCTCAGCCCCGAACTCATGGCTACGCATCGGGGAATCGCGTGCCGTACTCGAATTCGGTGCGTTCCTCGCAGCGTCACCGATATTGCGTCTCGCCGGTCGCGGCGATCGCCACCCTGTGCTGGTGCTTCCCGGTTTCACTGCCTCTGACCGCTCGACCATGCCGTTGCGCGGCGTGCTGCAGGCGCAGGGATATTGGGTGCATGGTTGGGGCCTCGGCCCGAATCTCGGTCCGACGGACCGCATCCTCGACGGCATCCAGGACCGCCTCATCGAATTGCACGACCGCCACGAGCGCACGATCACACTCGTCGGCTGGAGTCTCGGCGGGATCTACGCACGTGAACTGGCGCGCAACAATCCGGAAGCGGTCCGCCAGGTGATCACCCTCGGTTCCCCCTTCCGCCTCGGACGCCAGGACCGGTCGGCAGCATCGATGTTGTTCGACCAGTTGGAGGGCAGTTTCAGTTCCCGGTTCAACGATCTCGTGGTCGGTGAAGCCGGCAAGGCACCCCTCCCGGTCCCGTCGACGGCAATCTACAGCCGCACCGACGGGGTCGTCCGCTGGCACACCTGTATCGACATCGAGAGCGAAGGCCACGAGAACATCGAAGTCCGCGGCAGCCATTCCGGCCTCGGCTGGAACCCGGCGGCGGTCTACGCGATCGCCAACCGCCTCGCCCAGCCGGAAGACGACTGGCGCAAGTTCAGCCCGCCGCTGGCGTTACGTCACCTGTTCCCGCGCCCTGCCAGCTGGGCTGAACGCGAGGCGGCAGCAAAAGGCAGCGCCGCCTGAAGCAACCAGCACCGGAGTGCGCTTGCTGCACCGGAGTGCGGTGGCGACGGCCACGGGTGTCAGGACACTCGGCTGCTGCGATGACCCTCGGGCTCAGACGATGTTGTGGTCCCAGAGGCGGATGCCGCCGAGGATGCCGGCGCTGTTGTCGACGATCTTCGCCTTCGGTCCGAGGTCGATCGTGACCCGCTCGGAGTTCCCACCGCCGATGAAGACGTGGTCGTAGAACATCAGCGTGTCGAGCGCGGCGAGCGCCTTGAGGACGCGATTGCTCCAGCGCTGCTTGCCGATCTTCTGGCGGGTGACATCGCCGAGCTGCTCGTCGTACGTCTCTCCCTTGCGGAACTGGCTGTGGGCGATCTCCAGGTGCGGGGCGATGTGTCCATTGATGAAGATTGCCGTCCCGAATCCAGTTCCGAGGGTGATCACGAGTTCGAGGCCATCGCCCTTGATGACCGCTGCGCCCTGCATATCGGCGTCGTTGGCGACCCTGACGGGCTTGTGCAGGGCTGCATCGAGTGCGCCGGCGAGGTCGAAGTTGTGCCATGCCTTGACCAGTTCAGGGTCGGGCTCTGGATCGCTGAGCTGCGCGTGGGCCATGTTTGCAGCAGAGAGGATCCGGCCGCCGCGGATCATCCCCGGAAAGCCGACGGAGATGCGGTCGTAGTCCGGCAGCGGTTTGACGAGGGCGACGAGCTCGTCGACGATCATCTCCGGCGTGCACGGATGAGGCGTGTCGACACGAACACGATCGTGCAGATAGTTGCCGTCGGCGTCGAGCACCGAGGCTTTCAGTCCTGTCCCGCCGACATCGATCGACAGCGTCGTCGGGCCCGTTGCCGTACGCTTCGCCGGACCTTTGCCAGTCGTCCGTCTCGGGGCGCGTTTCGTTGCCGGGGAGGCTGGGGCGGGTGCTGCGCTCTTCGTGGTTCTTGGCGTCGTCACAACCAGAAGTGTGCCAGATGCCAGGCCAGAGGAGCGCACCACTCTGTGGCTAGGCTTACCCGGTAAGCCCGCCTGAACGCAGGCCCGTCAGCACAGGAGTACTGATGCCCGTCACCGTCGTCGTCGGAACACAGTGGGGTGACGAAGGCAAGGCCAAGATCACCGATCTGCTCGCCAAGGAGCACGGCTACGTCGTTCGTTACCAGGGTGGGCACAACGCTGGCCACACCGTCGTCATCAACGGCGAGCGCTATGCGCTGCAGTTGATACCTTCCGGTGTTTTCTACGACCATGTCGTTCCCGTCATCGCCAACGGTGTCGTCGTTGATCCCGTCCATCTCGTCGATGAGATCGAGCGATTGGAGGCTCGTGGCATCGATTGCAGTCGCCTGAAATTGTCGAGTCACGCTCATCTCATCTTTCCCTGGCACCGGGCCCACGATGCGCTCGCTGAAGCTCGCAGAGGTGACGCCAAGATCGGAACGACGCTGAAGGGCATCGGCCCTGCGTATGCCGACAAAGCCAGCCGAACCGGCCTTCGTGCCGGCGACATGCTCGATGCAGTTCGTTTCGCCGAGCACTTCGCCTCGACCGCCAAGTATGAGAGCGATCTGCTCGTCGCTCTCGGCGGCGAGGCACTCGACGTCGACGCGTTGACGGCGTTGTACGCCGGGTCGATCGCCGAGCGCGTGCGGCCGTACATCACCAACACGGTGTCGTTGCTCCACGATGCTCTCGATGCCGGCGCGCATCTGCTGCTCGAAGGGGCGCAGGCCACGTTCCTCGATCTCGATCACGGCACCTATCCATTCGTCACCTCGTCGAACCCGACCGCCGGTGGTGCGTGTACTGGCACGGGTATCGGCCCGAAGTCGATCGACAGAGTGATCGGTATCACCAAGGCCTACTGCACCCGCGTCGGTGCAGGCCCGTTCCCGACTGAGGCGCTCGATTCGTATGGCGAGGCGATGGCCGATATCGGTCATGAATTCGGCACCGTGACGGGTCGCCGTCGCCGGACCGGCTGGCTTGACACGTTCATGCTGCGACATGCGGCGCGGCTGAACTCGCTCACCGAGATCGCGCTGACAAAACTGGACGTGCTCGACTCGTTCGATCTTGTGCGAATCTGCACCGGCTACGAAATCGACGGCGAGCCGCTGCAGCACTACCCTGACGGTCTCGACGAACTCGCTGCGGTCACGCCCGTGTATCGGGACCTGCCCGGCTGGCAGACCGAGCTGCGGTCAGCGAAGGAGATCGACGAGTTGCCGGCTGCTGCACGAACGTTCCTCGATGTCGTCGAGCAGGAGGTTGGTTTGCCGGTTCGCTTCGTCGGCACCGGGCCGGGGCGTGATGAACTCGTCCAGCGACTCGCATGATCGGGCGCTATTCGCTGCCGGAGATGGCGGCCATCTTCTCTGAACCGGCGCGGTTCGGGCGGTTGTTGGAAATCGAATTGCTGGCCACCGAGGCATGGGCATCGATCGGTGTCGTCCCGTCGGAAGCAGCACTCTGGTGCCGGCAGCATGCGCCGGTGACCGACGATGAGTTCGTCGCCGCCGTCAGCGAACGCGAGGCCGTCACCGATCACGACGTGGCGGCATTCGTCGACGTCGTGCAGTCGCGAATCGGGACGGCACATGCCTCCTGGATCCACTACGGACTGACGTCCAGCGATGTCGTCGACACTGCGTGGTGTTGGATGCTTCGGGATGCCTCCGAACTCCTCCTGGCGGCTTCCAGTGAGCTCGTGGCGACGTTGAAAGCGCTCGCCATCGAACACCGGTCCACGGTCATGATCGGGCGCACGCATGGGGTGCACGCCGAACCAACGACGTTCGGTGCCAAGGTCGCCCTGTGGGCGCTGCAGGCCGACCGCGACCGCACCAGACTGCTCGCTGCGCAGCGGGCAGTCTCGGTCTGCAAGCTCTCTGGTGCGGTTGGTACGTACTCGAACATCGATCCGGCCATCGAGCGATTCGTCGCCGAACGCTTGCACCTGACCGCTGTGCCGGCGACGCAGGTGATCGCCCGTGACCGCCATGCCGAGTATCTGTGGGCCTGTGCTGCGGTCGGCAACACCCTGGAGTTGATCGCCGTCGAATTACGCCATCTGCAACGCACCGAGGTGCGCGAGGTCGAAGAGGGTTTCAAGGCTGGCCAGAAGGGTTCGTCGGCAATGCCGCACAAACGCAACCCGATCTCCGCAGAGACGATCTCCGGCCTCTCGCGTGTCTTGCGCGGCAACCTCCAGGCGGGCATGCAGGATGTTGCGCTGTGGCACGAGCGGGACATCTCGCATTCGAGCGTCGAGCGCATCATCCTGCCAGACTCGTCGCTGCTGGCGCACTACGTCATGCGTCGGGGCAAACGGCTGCTCGAAGGCCTGCAGGTCTTTCCCGCACGGATGCTGGCCAACCTCGATTCGAGTTTCGGGCTGGTGTTCTCGCAACCGGTACTGCTGGCTTTGGTGCAGTCTGGGATGACGCGCGATGACGCATACCGAGTGGTGCAGGACAATGCGATGCAGGCGTGGAAGACCTCGACTTCGTTCCGTACGTTGGTCGAGGCCGACCCACGGGTGATCATCGACGCCAACGGACTGGATGCCGCCTTCGATTTGACTCGGTCGCTACGAAATATCGGTGCAGTCTTCGAAGCGCTCGACGCCATTCAATAGGGTTCTATTTCGCAGCGAGGCTGATACCGGCCGACTTCAAAACGGCTGCCTCGACGCCGACTTCGCGCCACGTCGTGTAGCTGATGCCCTGACGTTCGGCGAACCCTTTCGCAACGGAAACAAAATTTGCTTCGAGTGTCGACAGATCGACAGTCGAACTCGCTGTCAGCAACTCGGTCTGCAAGTCGGATCGCTCTTGGCGGAGCTTCAATTCGGTCAGTGCGTCAGCCTCTGCCAATTCCTTCTCGATCGCACCCAGCCGCTTGTTGATTGAATCGGGAGTCCGCTTGCGCCCACGCTTGGGCTTATTGGTCCGCAATGCTTCGAGATAGTCCCGAACAATCTTGCCTTCGGACCGTCCTTGAACGAGTGCCGCTTTGTGCTCATCGGTGAGGGGGCCCTTTGGGCCGCGTTTTGCCATGAAATCAATAGTACGCCAAGCGAAGAGACTTGAGACCTCAGCGCATCAAATCGAGGAGTCAACCGATCAATGGAGTAATGGCGGCGGCGATCAGATCGAGATGGTCGAGGTCTGACAGGTCGAGTATCTGGAGATAGATTCGGGTGGCACCCGCTTCGTTCCATCGTCGAATTGTGGCGGCCGCCTGCTCGACTGTCCCGGCGATTCCGTTGAGCCGCACTTCGTCTGGTTCGCGCCCGATAGCCTGTGCACGCTGGGCAAACTCGGCTTCGGTCGATCCGACACAGACGATCTGGGCGACAGAGTAGGCGATCGTTCCGGGATCGCGTCCGATCGCCTCGGCTGCGTCGGCAACCCGATCCCGCTGTTTGACAAATGTCTCGACGGAGGCAAATGGTAGGTTGAATTCATTGGCATATTTGGCTGCGAGCGCCGGGGTCTTCTTTGGCCCATGCCCACCGATGATGATTGGAATCGAACCGACCTGGGCAGGCTTTGGCAACGCCGGTGAGTCTTTCAAGTTGTAGTACCGACCGTGATAGTCGAACGATTCTGTGGCAGGAGTTGCCCACATTCCCGTCAGTATGTCCAACTGCTCCTGTAATCGGTCGAACCGTTCGCTGAGCGAAGGGAATGGAATGCCATAGGCATCGTGTTCGTTCTCGTACCATCCGGCACCGAGACCGAGTTCGACTCGGCCATTACTCATCTGGTCGACCTGAGCAACAGAAATAGCCAACGGGCCGGGATAGCGAAACGTCGCCGATGTCACCAATGTGCCGAGGCGTATCGATGAGGTCTCCCTGGCAATCCCGGCGAGCGTGATCCACGCATCGGTCGGACCGGGCTGGCCGCTGACATCGCCCATTTTCAGGTAGTGATCGCTGCGGAAGAAGGCACCGAAACCAAGTTGTTCGGCACGCTTGGCGACGCCAAGCAGATCGTCGTAGGTGGCACCCTGCTGCGGCTCGGTGAACACGCGAAGTTCGGAAAGTTCCATACGCATTCAAACGTAGCCCTGATCCACACGACTGCGTCAGTTCGTCTACCGAGCCGTCGCTAGGGTGATTCGTCGTGACGACAGCCCACCCAGCCCTTCGCGATCATGTCCTGCGGTACGCCGTACGGCGCGGCGATTTCACCTTGAAGTCCGGTGCGAAGAGCGCTTGGTTCCTCGACACCAAACAGACGGCGTGCCGGCCTGACGGCATCGTGCTCGTCGCCGATGCCGCGCTTTCCGTCATCCCTGCAGATGCCGATGCCATCGGCGGACTGACGATGGGCGCCGATCCCGTCGCCTTCGGAATCGCTGCAGTCGCCGCAACACGTGGCTGGCTGCTACGCAGCTTCAGTGTGCGCAAGGAGTCGAAGGATCACGGCGTGACCGGTCGTATCGCCGGAGCATTGCAGCCGGGGGACCGGGTGATCATCACCGAAGACACCGTCACACGCGGGACGTCGCTCATCGAGGCCGCCGATGTGGTGCGTGAATTCGGTGCCGTGCCGGTGGCGATCGTCGTCATCGTCGACCGTGGAGGCACCTGCGAAGCGATGGCTGCCGAACGCGGCATTGCCTACCATCCGTTGCTGACGGCACCTGACCTCGGTTTCGACTACGGCTCCTGACCGTCCTGCAGTCCGAGGGCGTTGGCTTCGTCGAAGGCAGCGCTCAAGCGGTCGAGCAGGTTCGGCGGTATCGGCACGGAGACGCCGAGTGCAGCGAGCACGATGGACGTCCGCCTGATCTGCGCGAGGTATTCCTTGCACTCTTCACACCCCCGCAGGTGTGCGTCGACGGCACGCAACAACCGGGGCGGCAGTGAGCGGTCCAGGTAGCCGCCGACCAATTCGACGAACTGCTGGCACGCCAGCGGTGCTGGACGCAACGGCATCCTCACTGCCCACTTCCGAGCAAATGGGCCTCTACGTCGAGGCGTGAGCGGATCTTGCTACGCGCGCGGTGCAGCAGTACGCGTTGGTTGATCTCGCTGATGTCCATCAACTCGCGCACTTCGTCCGACGTCCAACCTTCCACATCGCGCAGCACCAGTACCCGGCGCTGATTTTCCGGCAAGGTCTCTATCGTCCGGCCGAGCGCCCGAAGCGTTTCACCGACGGCGAGCCGTTCCTCCGGGATCTCGCTCCAACGGGACAACGGTTGCGCCCACGTGCCTCGGCCATCCGGGCCGACGAATCGCTCGATCGGCACGGACAGTTCCGACTCGTCGAGTTCGGAGCTGAGCGACGACATCGGTGTACTGCGACTTTCGCGAACTCCACGGTCTCGCGCCTGATTTGCCAGGATCCGAAAAATCCACGTTTTGAGCGACGAGCGACCCTCGAAGTTCTTGATGCCGCGTATGACGGCGATCCACGTGTCCTGGACGACCTCCTCGGCGATCGCCCGACTCGGGACGAATGTCTCGGCGAGGCGGATCATCACTGCGTGGTACTGCGTGACGACCTGGCGAAAGGCACCGTCGTCCCCGTCCTGCAGCCGCCGGATCAGCAGCGCTTCGTTTCCTGACGGTGTTGCCATGCGAGCAGAGTTTCGCAGACCGGCGGGTCTCCATCTCCGAACTGCGCGAACAATCGCCGAACGCCGCGAAGCGACGTACGATTTCGGCGTGACGAACGCTCGCTTGCCCTACCTGACCGCCAAGTTGCAGGGGTTCGGTACGACCATCTTCGCCGAGATGTCGGCGCTTGCTGCGAGCACCGGAGCGATCAACCTCGGCCAGGGATTTCCGGACACCGATGGACCGCGAGAGGTACTCGACGCGGCGATCGAGGCGATCAACGGCGGACTCAACCAGTACCCGCCTGGACCAGGGATGGCCGTGCTGCGCGAAGCGATCAACGAGCACCGCCAACGGTTCCAGGGCGTCAGCTACGACCCGGACACCGAAATCCTGGTGACCGCCGGTGCCACCGAGGCGTTGGCGGCGGCGTTGATCGGACTGTGCGACTCCGGCGACGAAGTGCTCGTGCTCGAACCGACCTACGACTCGTATCAGGCATGCATCTCGATGGCCGGAGCGGTGCCGCGATTCGTGACACTGCGTCCTCCTGCATACGACCTCGACATCGACGCAGTGCGTGCTGCAATCAATCCGAAGACGCGGCTGCTGCTGATCAACAGCCCACACAACCCGACCGGCAAGGTGCTGACCGCCGACGAGCTGGCGGCGATCGCCGCGCTGGCGATCGAACACGACCTGATCGTCGTCACCGACGAGGTCTACGAGCACCTCGTCTACGACGGCACGAAGCACGTTTCGCTGGCGACACTGCCGGGAATGCGTGACCGAACCGTCGTGATCTCCTCAGGAGGAAAAACCTTCAACACCACCGGTTGGAAGATCGGCTGGGTGTGTGCATCGGCGCCGTTGGTCGCCGCGGTGCGCACGGCCAAGCAGTTCCTCACGTACGTCGGTGGCGCTCCGTTCCAGCCGGCGATGGCCGTCGGACTGCGGCTCGGCGATGACTATTTCGAACGTCTCGCCACCGATCTGCAATCGAAGCGCGACCGCTTGGTCGTCGGTCTCGAAGAGGCCGGGTTCGAGGTCTACCGTCCGTCCGGTACGTACTTCGTGACCGTCGATATCCGACCCCTGCAGCCTGACGGCGACGGTCTGGCGTTCTGCCGCAGCCTGCCAGATCGAGCCGGGGTCGTTGGCATTCCCAACGTCGTGTTCTACGACGACAAGCCAGCGGGCAGGCACATGGTGCGCTTCGCCTTCTGCAAGCGGGACGAAGTGATCGACGAAGCCGTCACCCGCCTGAAGGGACTGTCCTGATGAAGGTCGCAGCCATACAGCACGACACGGTCTGGGAGGATCGTGACGCCAATTTCAGGCATCTCGCACCGATGATCGCTGCTGCCGCCGGAGCCGGCGCACGGCTCGTCGTGCTGACCGAGATGTTCTCGACGGGTTTCTCCAACGACATCGCCAAGGTGACAGAGCCGGAGGGTGGACCGAGTTCGCAGTTCCTGCTCGAGATGGCACGGACGCACGGCACGTGGGTGACGGGCTCGTGCCCTGAATTGCCGCTAGGCCGTCCGGATGAGCGCCCGTTCAACAGCCACGTCATCGCCGGCCCTGACGGGACGATCCACCGGTACCGCAAGATCCATCCGTTTTCGTATGCGGGAGAAGACCGCTTCTACGCCGGCGGCGACGAGCTGATCACCGTCGATATCGAAGGGCTGCGGGTCAGTCCGTTCGTCTGCTACGACCTGCGATTCGCAGATGAGTTCTGGCAACTCGCTGCGCAGACCGACCTCTATATCGTTCCGGCGAACTGGCCGGAGAGTCGCCGCCTGCACTGGCAGTCACTGTTGCTCGCCCGGGCGATCGAGAACCAGGCGTACGTCATCGGCACGAACCGGGTCGGCACGGCGAACAACCTGGCCTACAGCGGAGACAGCCGGATCATCGACCCGCTCGGCGAACTGCTGGCGACGGCCTCCGGGACCGAGTCGATCCTCCTCGCCGATATCAGCGCCGAGTACGTCGCCGAAGTACGTGACCGCTTCCGCTTCATGGCAGACCGCAGGCGGAGCGACATCTGGCAGCCCGCCTGAACCCTCGAGCGTTTGTGCCCTGCAGCGTTGCATGATGGCTCAAGTGCACAACCGCTGGGTCGTAGGGCTGTTCGGGTGGCGTTACGGGAGGTGTTTGACCATCAGCGCGACGGTCTTGTTGCCGTCGTCGGTGTCCTGGCGATGGATCTCCGCGAAACCGAGACGCTCGTGGAAGCGGATCGATCCCTCGTTCGGCGGTCGGACGTTGACATCGATGCCGACGAACGGCTCGCTGTCGCCAATGAGTTCGAACAGTTCGCCATAGAGCGCAGCGCCGATCCCCCCGCCGCGGGTGTTCGGATCGACGACGATGCGGTCCATATAGGCGAAGCGTTCGTGGTGTTCGCTGAACCAGGCGTAGTTCATGCTCTCGTAGTCGGCGCCTGGCAGGAACGTGAGCATGAATCCGAGCAATGCCGGCTGTTCGGCATCTGCCGATCCGGCCACCGTTTCGCCAGCCGCAGACTCGCCGGCGAACGCGCCGATCGCCCAGCGGGCCTGGGTGAGCATGTCGGCCATCTGCTCCGCAGTCTTGGCGTTGACGGCTGGAATGTTTTCGTTGTTCAACGACGTGACGGCGTCGACGTCGGCGGCTTGCAGTTCGCGAATATGCACGGCCGGATCGTATGACACGGGCGATCGATCGGCGACGAAAATTCGCGTGGTCACCCGGCGACGGTTGTGTCTCGCCACGTACGAGCGGCGACCTCAGCATCTTCGGCCTCGACCCGTCGAACGATGCGGCGGCGATCACGGCGCGACTTGGTGTCGTCGCTCAGCAGGACAACCTCGGCGAGCAGCTGACAGTTGCCGAGAACCTCGTGATCTACGGGCGGTACTTCGACCTGTCTCGCACTGAAGCGAGGCGGCGAGCAGCCGAATTGCTGGAGTTCGTCTAATTGACGGAACGCTCCAAGAGCCAGGTGCAGACGCTGTCCGGGGGCATGGAACGACGTCTGACGATCGCCAGGTCACTGATCAACCATCCCGAGGTCGTACTGCTCGACGAGCCGACGACCGGTCTCGATCCGCAGGCGCGGCACATCCTGTGGGACCGTCTGTACCGCCTCAAGCAGCAGGGCGTCACGCTCGTCTTGACGACGCAGTACATGGACGAGGCCGAACAACTCTGCGACCGACTCGTCCTGATGGACGGCGGCCGCATCGTTGCCGGGGATTCGCCACGCTCGCTGATCGACGATCACAGCAGTAAGGACGTCGTCGAGTTGCGCTTCGAGGCTGATCAGAACGAGGCGTCGGCGCCGATGCTGCAGGGCATCGGGGAGCGGATAGAAGTGCTGCCGGACCGGTTGCTGATCGATGCGAGCGACGGCGAAGCAGCACTGCAGGAAACGCATGTACGAGGGGCGTCCACAGAGCGCGCTCGTGCGACGCAGCACGCTCGAGGGCGTGTTCCTGCGCCTGACCGGACGGAATCTGGTCGACTGATGCCAGCGACGATCGACCGCATATCCGTCAGCACGTCCCGCACACCGTCGCGCCGCACGATCGGCAGTACATGGCACCACGCGCTACACGTCGTCGAGTGGCAGTTGATGGCCTTTCGGGCTGTGTGGCGTTCGAGCGTGTTGACCTCATTCGTGCAGCCGCTGATGTAGGTCGCCGGCATGGGGCTGGGTGTCGGAGCGCTGGTCAACCGCAACGCTTCGTCGACGTCGGCGCTCGGCGGTGTCGAGTACGTGACCTACCTGGCGCCTGGGCTGTTGGCGACGACGGCGATGATGGTCGCCTCGATGGAGTGCATGTGGCCCGTCCTCGCCGGCTTCAAGTGGCAGCGAACCTTTCATGCGATGGTCGCCTCACCGTTGGAACCAGCGGACATCGTTCTCGGCGAGGCGATCTACGTCGGACTTCGGAGCCTGCTGTCAGCAGCAGCGGTGGCCGTTGCTTTGACCATCTTCCCGGCGACGAGGTCGAGTGGTCTGCTGCTCGCGATGCCGTTCGCCGGACTGTGCGGGTTGGCCTCCGGCATGCCGATTGCCGCATACGCAGCGACCCGTGAGCGCGATAGTGCGTTCCCGGCGATGCAGCGATTCGTGATCACCCCGCTGTTCCTGTTCGGAGGAGCGTTCTATCCGCTGAAGCAACTGCCTGTCGCCGCCCAGGCGCTGGCGAAATTAGCCCCGCTCTGGCACGGGGTGGAACTGTGCAGGGCCGCCACCCTGCACCGACTGCAGATCGGAACGGCGGCGGTTCACGTGGCCTATCTGTTGACGTGGATTGCCGTCGGACTGGTGGCCACGGTGCACAGCTTCAGCAAGAAGCTGTCGATATGACGATCGCCCTGCGCGTCATCCCGCCGGTCATCCGCACCGCCCGCCGCCCGCAACGGATGATCGAACGCAGCCTGATGGTGTACCGACGCACCTGGATCATCATCGTCTCCGGCTTCTTCGAGCCGCTGTTGTACCTGCTGTCCACACGGGTCGGTCTCGGACACCTGGTCGGCGACGTCTCCGTCAACGGCAAGGTCGTCGATTATGCGACCTTCGTTGCCCCGGCGCTGATGGCTTCACCGGCGATGAACGGGGCGGTCTACGACTCGACGATGAACGTCTTCGACAAGCTGAAACACAGCAAGACCTGCGACGCCGTACTGGCGACGCCGATGGGGATCGACGACGTGACGCTCGGCGAGATCGGCTGGGTGCTGCTCAGCGCGGCTGCTCTACGCAACGACGTTCCTGTTGGCGATGTTGATGCTCGAGACGGTGCATTCGCCATGGGCGCTGATGGCGATCCCGGCGTGTGTGCTGATCGGTTTCGCCTTCGCCTCGTGCGGGCTCGCCGCGGTCACCTTCATCCGCAGTTGGGCAGACTTCGGGTGGGTGCCCACGGCGACGATGCGGCTGTTCCTGTTCTCGGCGACGTTCTACCCGGCGTCCTCCTATGGCAGGTGGCGTCCGTTGTTGCAGATCTCGCCGCTGTATCACCGCGTGGCCCTCGTCCGTTCGGCGACCACCGGAACTGCCGATTGGTCGATCCTCGGCTACGCGGCGTTCCTCCTGGCGATGGCCTTCTTCGGCCGGTGGGTCGGCTCGAAACGACTCAACCGCCTGCTGCTCTCCTGACGGTCGCTCGGTCGAAAACCTCGCCAGAGGGCCTCGACGAACGGGCTACGATCTCGGCGCATTGCGGTGATGCCGCATTCGAACAAGGAGCTGGAATGAGCGGTTTTCTGGATAAGGCCAAGGAAATGGCCGAGAACGTCAAGGACAAGATCGAGGACAAGCTCCCCGACAGTGTCAGGGAAAAACTGCACATCGGCGACCACAAGGCTCAAGCCGACGAGGCGACCGCCCCCGTCGCTGAAGCCGCAACCGCAACCGCAACCGCAACCGAAGACGCGACCACCGGTACCGCTGCTTCGGTCAGCGACGCAGCCGACACCGCCGAGGACAAATCCGGCGGCGCCCTCGACGACGTCGAGGACAAGGGTGAGGAGATCGAGAACACCGCCTCCGATACGATCGAAGACGCGATTCCCGGTGACAAGGGCGGCGACGTCACTGACGTTCCGGCTGCTCCGACGGTCGGATAGCGGCTCGACGACAGCAGAACGAGCATCGATGACGGCTGGACAACAGCCCAGCGACAGCCGCCTCGGAATCCGAGGCGGCCGCTGCCGCGTTCGGGGTCGCCGGACGAGTGGCAACGACGAGCGGTAATGTCGAGCGGATGAAGCTCCGTACGCTGATCCTGGGCGCTCTTGCCCTCGGCGTGATCGGAGTAGCGGTGAGCGCCACACCTGCGGTCCCAGGTGCCACTGCACCGCCCAATCCGGCGACGATCGAACTCGCGCTCGGCGATGCCCAGCAGGTGGTGGTGGTGACATCGTCGTCATGGACGACGACGACGGCGACAGCGGCGCTGTTCGAACGGACAGGTGACGGTTCGTGGCAACAGCGCGGCCAGACGATGACGACCCGTATCGGCCGCAGCGGCTTCAACGCAGACCACCGAGAAGGCGACGGTTCGACCCCCGCTGGTTCGTTCGGCATCATCAGCGCCTTCGGCCGCGAGCCGGACCCAGGGATGGCGCTGCCCTATCGGCAGACACAACCGGGCGACTGCTGGATCTCGGACGTCAACTCCGTTGCCTACAACCGATGGGTGTCAGCGGCGACGTGCGGAGCGCCGAACGAAGATCTCTACGCGACCGGGATCGGGGCCTACCGGTATGCACTGATCACCGACTACAACCAGGCGGCGGCGAAGGGTGTCGGCAGTGCGATCTTCCTCCACCGCAACAGCTACGCAGCAGACGGCACGAGTCGTGCGACCAGCGGATGCGCCTCGTTCTCAGAGGGCGATCTGCTGACGATGATGCGCTGGCTCGACCGGGCCAAACATCCGAGGGTGTTGATGGGCCCCGCAAGTTGGCTGACGGCGCCGAAATAGTCAGTTGTCTGAGCGATCAACGCCTCAGCGAGTCCGGCGGCGTGTACGAATCGGGCGCTGCGCACCTCAACGATCGTCGGTGACCGGGGAATGGTTCTCGCCGAGGTACTCCTGACGGGCGTAAAAGCCACCGAGGGCGACGAGCTCTTCGTGGGTTCCCTGCTCGACGATCTGGCCGGCATCCAATACGACGATGCGATCGGCGTTACGGATCGTCGACAGTCTGTGGGCGATGATCAGCGCAGTCCTGCCGGTCAACGCCATTTCGAGCGCCGCCTGCACCTGGGCTTCGTTCTCGTTGTCGAGGTGGCTCGTTGCCTCGTCGAGAATGACGATCGCCGGCTGCTTCAACAGCAGTCTGGCGATCGCCAGGCGCTGTTTTTCGCCACCGGACATGCGATAGCCGCGGTCGCCGACAATCGTCTCGAAACGATCCGGAAGGGCGTTGATCATGTCGTAGATCCGCGCCCCTCTGCAGGCCACCTCGATCGCTTCCATCGATGCGTCCGGCCTGGCGTAGAGCAGGTTCGACAGCACGGATTCGTGGAACAGATGGGGGTCCTGAGACACGACACCGATGGCAGCGGTCAATGAGTCCAGCGTCACGTTGCGGATATCGAGGTCGTCGATCAACACCGCTCCACCCGTGACGTCGTACAGCCGCGGAAGCAGCGACGAGAGCGTGGTCTTGCCGGCACCGGACGAACCGACGAGAGCGACTGTCTCACCAGGCTCCACCACCAGCGAGATGCCCTTGAGCACGTCCTGATCTGGATCGCCGGAATGCTCGAGGCCAGGCGCCTCGAGCGAGGGGATCGACGACGAGGCCGCCGGGGGATAGCGGAACCACACGTTGCGGAGTTCGATCCGGCCTTGCGGGTCGACGAGATCGATTGCGCCGAGTTTGTCGGCGATCGCCACCGGCGCGTCGAGCACTTCGAACACCCGATCGAAACTGACGAGCGCCGTCATCATGTCGACGCGTGTGTTCGTCAATCCGGTGAGCGGCTGGTACAGGCGCGGGGCAAGCGCTGCGAGGGCGACGAGCGTGCCGACCTTGATCGTTCCGCTGACGACGAGATGGGCACCGATACCGTAGATCGCCGCCGCTCCGACTGCGGCGACGAGCCCGAGGGCGACCAGGAACGTCCTGCCGTACATCGCCTGCTTGATGCCGGCATCACGGACCTTGGCAGCGCGTCCGGCGAATGTCGCGACTTCCGTGCGTCGGGAGCCGAACAATTTGACGAGCAGCGCACCGGACACGTTGAAGCGCTCTGTCATCTGCGTGTTCATGGTCGCGTTCATGTTCATCTGCTCGCGTGAGATCGCCGACAACTTCCTGCCGACGCGCTTCGCCGGAATGATGAACAGCGGCAGCACGATCAGCGACAGCAGTGTGAGGCGCCATTCGAGCGTCAGCATCGCCGCCATCGTCGTCACCAGTACGACGACATTCGACACGACGCTGCCGAGCGTGTTGGTCACGGCGTCCTGCGCACCGATGACGTCGTTGTTCAAGCGACTGATGAGCGAACCGGTCTGCGTACGGGTGAAGAAGGCGATCGGCATGCGTTCGACCTTGTCGAAGAGGGCGACACGCAGATCGTAGATCATGCCCTCGCCGATGCGGGTCGAGAACCAGCGCTGGACGATCGACAGGAATGCGTCGCCCATCGCCGCGACAACGAGCAGCGTTGCCAGGAACGTGATCTCGCCGCGGTTCTTCTGCGGGATGGCGTTGTCGAGGATCTGGCGGAACAGCAGTGGCGGGAGGATGCCGAGGACTGCCGACACGACGATGGCGATCATGAAGAGGGCGATCGACAGGCGGTACGGCCCGGCAAAGCTCCATGCCCGACGGAGCGCGTGACGGTTGATCTTGACACCCTTGATGGCGCTCGGGTCCCCCGGTCGGAGGCTGTAGGGACTCATCCGCATAGTGCTGCCGACGCTATCGGCGAGGCCAGGGCCCGTAGAATGCTGATGAGTATGTCGAAACTGCATGGCGGACCGCGTTTGATCTCGCTGCTCGCTGTCACTGCCGT
The DNA here is from genome assembly GCA_043747685.1 of Actinomycetota bacterium. Lineage (GTDB taxonomy): Bacteria > Actinomycetota > Acidimicrobiia > Acidimicrobiales > Ilumatobacteraceae > JANXUF01. Next base: position 10,794 of record JAYTOR010000114.1, on the reverse strand, counting down.
CGTGTTGGCATCGTGCACCTCCAACAGCGCTGGCGTCTCGGTGAGCAATCAAGCATCGGCCGCCGGGGGCGTCGTCACTGCGCCCTCGTCTGCGTCATCCTCCCCCAACGCTGGCAGTGCGGATTCGTCGAGCCCTGGCACGGCATCGGGATCGACATCGACATCAGCATCGACGCGACCACGTGGCCCGGCGCCGTCCAGCGATGCTGCCTTCGGGTGGAAGAACTGCGGCAAGAACCTCGATTGCGGCTCGTTGAAGGTCCCGCTCGACTACCAGGCTCCCGCCGCTACACAGATCACGCTGAACGTGGTGCGGCACCGGGCGTTGAAGCCGAAGCAGCGCATCGGCTCGCTGCTCGTGAATCCCGGTGGGCCGGGCTCCGGTGGGACCTTCCTCGCCAACGCTGCTGAGCAGGAATATGGGCAGTCACTATTGGATAACTTCGACATCATCGGGTGGGACCCTCGCGGCACCGGGCAATCGAAGCCGGCGATCGATTGCGTCGACAATCTCGACCCGACGTTCGGCCTCGACTCGTCGCCGGACAATCAGCAGGACCACGACGCCATGGTCGCAGCGGACCAGAGCTTCGATGACGCCTGCGCTGCCAAGAACGGCGACCTGCTGAAACATGTCTCGACGACGGAGAGCGCCACCGACATGGACTCGATCCGCAAGGCGCTCGGCGAGGACAAGATCAGCTACTTCGGGTTCTCCTACGGCAGCCAACTCGGAGCAGTCTGGACAACGCTGTTCCCGTCGACCGTCCGTGCTGCGGTTCTGGATGGCGCCGTCGACCCGAACGCCGACGCCACACAGGTCGCTCAGAATCAGGCGCAGGGATTCGAAGGGGCGTTCAAGAGTTTTGCCGCCGACTGCGCCGCCAACAGCAAGTGTCCGTTCAACAGCGGCGGCGATCCGGTTGCTGCGTACGACGCGCTGGCAGCGAAAATCGATGCCAAACCGATCGTCGTGACACAGGGTCGCACGTCGGTGACGGAGGGGGTGCTGTTCACGGCGGTCGCCGAAGCGCTCTACACCAGCGAACGTTGGCCGACGCTCGCCGAGGCCCTCGCCGACGCCCAGAACGGCAAGGGCAACGGTCTCCTGGCTCTCTACGACGCCTACTATCAGCGCAACAGCAAGGGCGTCGCTTCGAACTTCCTCGAAGCGTTCTACGCCATCACCTGCCTCGACGACGGGACGCCGCGAAGTGTCGCCGGCGTCGACGCCAATGTCGCCGAGATCGAGGCGGCCGCCCCGAGATTCGGCAGCGACTTCGCACACGGATACATCTGTGCGCTGTGGTCGATCCCACCGGCGCCGAAGGTGACTGTCACCGGCAAGGGTGCCGGCCCGATCGTCGTCGTCGGCACCACGGGCGATCCGGCAACGCCGCTCGCCGGCACCCGGAAGATGGCGGCAGCGCTCGAAGACGGCCACCTCGTGACGGTTCAAGCCGAACAGCACACCGGCTACGGTGCCAACCAATGCGTCGACAACGCCGTCGACGACTACCTCACGTCGTTGAAGATCCCGGCCGAGGGGCTGGTGTGCTCGTAGTGGCATCCCCCCTTTGTCGTTGTGTGGTTGGCACACTGAGCAGGTGGTAGCAAACGTTTCATATGGCTCGAATGTCTCCGACGACGGCGATCTGCGGCTGATCAGCGATCCGAGCGGCAAGCGCGTCATCGAACTCGGCATCTCGCCGAACGTCAATTCCGTCGTGCTGGCGTTGGCTGGAGCCAAAGTGATCGCCGTCGATCCGTCGACGGAGCGCATCGTCGCCGGCCGTTCCGCTGCCGATGCTGCGGGCGTGCGCGTCGAGTTCCATCACGGTGACCTTGCGGACCTCGGCTTCGCCACCAGCGGATCTGTCGACCTGGTGATCGCCGCCGGTTCCCTCGACGCCGTTGACGACCTGTCGCGCGTCTTCCGTCAGGTGCACCGCGTTCTCCGGCCGGAGATGCCGTTCGTGATGACGTTCTCCCATCCGATCAACGCCATCTTCGGCGACGGAGACAGCGGCGACGCATTTCACGGCGAGGGTCTCGTGCGCAGGCCGTATGGACAGGCGCCGGGCCGCTCGATCGGCGATCTGTTCACGGCACTCCATCGCACCAATTTCCGCCTCGACACGCTGCACGAACTGTTCGGCCGTGGCGCCTCAGCCAGCCAGCTGCTCCCGTCGACGCTGCTGCTGCGAGCCCGCAAACTCGGCGTCTAGACGCGCCTGCCGCCACGCGATCTTCGGCCCATGTGCCGCTGGAACTGGCGGCCTCGTGGGCTCAGTTCGTTGTCGGTGGGATGCTCGGGTCGTTGGCGGCCCACCAGGCGTCGAGGCGTTCGAGAATTGCCTCGCGGCCGAGGATGCCCTCGTCCAAGCGGATGTCGAGCAGGTATTTCATCGCCTTACCGACGATCGGGCCTGGCTTGATGCCGAGGTGATCGATGACCTCTGTGCCGTCGAGTTCCGGCCGCATCGCCGCCAACTCCTCGCTGGCCTCGAGCACCTCGATGCGCTCCTCCAACTCGTCCATCCGCTTCGACAACTGCGCAGCCTTGCGCTCGTTGCGCGTCGTGCAGTCGCAACGCGTCAAGACGTTGAGTTCGGTGAGAAGTTCCCCGGCGTCGCGCACGTAGCGGCGTACGGCCGAATCGGTCCAGCCCATCTTGTAGGTGTGGAACCGCAGATGCAGGTCGACGAGTTCGCTGACGTCGCGGATGTCGTCGTTGGAGTACTTGAGCGACTGCATTCGGTTGCGCGTCATCCGCGCGCCGACGACGTCGTGATGGTGGAAGGTGACGCCTTTCCCGGCCCGGTAGCCACGGGTGCGTGGCTTGCCGACGTCATGGAACAGAGCGGCGAGGCGGGTCAGGCGGAAGTCGTATGCGTCACCGGCGGGACGCGCGTCGCGTCGCACGTTCTCGACGACAGCGATGGTGTGGGCGAGCACATCCTTGTGGCGATGGATCGGATCCTGTTCCAGGCGCATTTTCGGCAGTTCCGGCAGGAACTGCTCTGCGAGGCCGGTCTCGACGAGGAACCACAGCCCGCTCCCGGGCTTGTCGAGTTGCAGCAGCTTGTCGAATTCGTCGCGGATCCGTTCTCGTGAAACGATCTCCAGACGAGGTGCCATCTCCTTCACGGCGGCGATCAGCTCGTTGTCCGGTGTCAGGTCGTAGGCGGCGATGAAGCGGGCGGCGCGCAACATCCGCAGCGGATCGTCGCCGAAGCTGACCGTCGGCGACAGTGGTGTCCTCAGCCGCTTGGCGATCAGGTCGGTGGCCCCGTCGAAAGGATCGACGAGCGACGGTTGCTCAGCGGTCAGTTCGAGCGCCATTGCGTTGATGGTGAAATCGCGGCGCGAGAGATCAGTGTCGATGGTGTCGCCGAAGCTGACCTCCGGTTTGCGGGAATCAGGCGAATAGGCCTCGGCTCGGTGCGTCGTGATCTCGTAGACGCGATCGCCCTTCTTGGCGCCGATGGTCCCGAAACGTTCGCCCTGCGTCCACACAGCGTCGGCCCAACCGCTGAGCAACTTCTTGATGTCGGCGGGACGAGCTTCCGTGGTGGCGTCGAAATCGAAGTCGAACGAGCTGACATCGGCGCGGCCGAGGAGCAGATCGCGAACCGTCCCACCGACGAGGTACAGCCGATGGCCCGCAGCCGAGAAACGCGCTGCGAGCGGCGCGAGTTCTTGGAGTGCAGGCTTGAATCGGTCGGGAATCACGGCCTGTAAGGCTACGGGCCGGCGAGCGTGGACGCGGCTGATTTGCGATCCGCACGACGAGCCTTGCCGGCGTGGCCAGGGTGTCGAACGCTGCGAGGTCGAGGCGTTGTCGCTCACTGGGCAGGCGGAGTTAGATTCGTCGGACATGCGTCGGGTTGCCGGTGGTCTCTGATCGGTGATAGCGACAGCACCGAGATGACGTTGGGGAACGATGAGCTGGGATATCGAGGAACTGATCGCGTCGATGACGCTGGAAGAGAAGGCGTCGCTGACCACGGGCGTCAACGGTTGGGCGACTGCCGCCGTGCCGCGAGTCGGCATTCCGACGGTCACGGTGACGGACGGGCCTGCTGGGGCGCGCGGGCCGTTCACGCCGGGTATCGGGCGTCAGGAACCGTCACTCTGTATCCCGTGCGGCTCGGCGCTCGGCGCAACCTGGAATCCGGAGTTGATCGAGCAGCTCGGCGAGGCGCTGGGGACCGAGACACGGGTCAAGGCCTGCCGTGTGCTCCTCGCCCCGACCGTCAACCTCCATCGTTCGCCGCTCGGCGGGCGTAACTTCGAGACCTATTCGGAGGATCCGGTCCTCGCCGGCAAGACCGCCGCAGCGTTCATCCGTGGTGTGCAGTCGAAGGGCGTGGCGACGACGGTCAAGCATTTCGCCGGCAACGAGGCCGAATTCCAGCGAATGACGATCGACTCGGTCATCGACGAGCGCACCTTGCGCGAGCTCTATCTCCTGCCGTTCGAGTTGGCGATCCGTGAGGGCGGCTCGCTCGGGATCATGACCGGCTACAACCGTCTCAACGGTTCATACTGCGCGGAGCACCACGAACTGCTGCACGACATCCTGCGTGGCGAGTGGGGCTTCGACGGTTTCGTCATCAGCGACTGGTACGGCGTCGGTTCGACCGTCGGTTCCGCCGAAGCGGGGCTCGACCTCGAGATGCCTGCACCGTCGCGCATCTATGGGACCAAGCTCGCAGACGCCGTCCGTGACGGCCGCGTCGACGAGTCACTGCTCGACGACATCGTCCGGCGGCTGCTCACGGTCTTCGACCGGATCGGTGCACTCGACGACAGCGGAACCGAGCCGCCCGCTTCGCTTGACGACGCAGAGCATCGAGCATTGGCGTACAGAGCGGCGACCGAGTCGATGGTGCTGTTGAAGAATGACGCGCTGCTGCCGCTGGACCCGTCGACAGTCAGGACAATTGCCGTGATCGGTCCGAACGCCGAACGGGCTCGGATCATGGGCGGCGGTTCCGCCGAGGTCATGCCGTTCGCCCATCAGGCACCGCTCGAAGCGCTCGCTGCGACGTTCGGACCCGGTGTGCAGATCACGTATGAACAGGGATGCGACATCGATCGCACCGTTCCCCCGATCGACGGCGGCCGGTTGAGCGACGGATTCGCCGTTGGCGTATTCGACAATCCTGGCTGGTCCGGCGAGCCCGTCTCGCAGGTCCGCCGATCCGACGGGCGGGTGATCCTCGCCCCGGATGTCGGCGATCCCGTTCCTCGCGGCGGGTTCTCGTTCCGCGCCTCGTCTCGCTTCACGCCGCTGGTCAGCGGGCAGCACACGATGACGATGATCCAGCTCGGGACGGCACGCGTCCTGCTCGACGGCGAGTTGATCCTCGACGGCATCGGCCGACAGATCCCACGCGGGGTCGAGTTCTTCGGTGCTGGAAGTCAGGAAGTGCAGGCGAACGTCCAGCTCGAAGCTGGCAGACCCTATGACCTGACAGTCGAATTCACCGGCCACAACACCGGCTGGGCATGTGGGGCGCAGGTCGGTTGCAAGGCGGTTCCCGCCGCCGATCTGATTGATCGCGCCGTCGCTGCAGCTGCGGCCGCAGACGTCGCGATCGTCGTCGTCGGTACCAACAACGACTGGGAGACCGAAGGCCATGACCGCGATTCACTCGACCTGCCAGGTCAGCAGGCCGAACTGATCCGCCGAGTTGCGGCGGCGAACAAGCGGACCGTCGTCGTCCTCAATACCGGCTCGCCGGTGACGATGGACTGGGTCGGCGATGTCGGGGCGGTACTGCAGGCATGGTTCGGTGGGATGGAGATGAGCACGGCGCTCGCTGACGTCCTGGTCGGCAGGGCCGAACCGTGCGGCCGTTTGCCGCTGACGTTCCCGACGTGCATCGAGCACACGCCGAGCTTCGGCAACTTTCCTGGCGAGCACGGCCAACTGCGGTACGGCGAAGGCGTGCTCGTCGGGTACCGCTGGTACGAGGCCCGCAGCCTGGCGACGACGTTCCCGTTCGGCTACGGACTCTCGTACACCTCGTTCGAGATCGGAGCACCGACGCTGTCGACTGCGACCTTCACACGTGGTGGCTCGCTGTCGATATCTGTGCCGGTGACGAACACGGGCGCGCGGCCGGGTTCTGAGGTCGTGCAGGTCTACGTCGGTGCGGTCGAGCCGCGGGTCATGCGGCCTCCGAAGGAGTTGAAGGGTTTCGCCAAGGTGCATCTCGAGCCGGGGGAAACGGTGTCGGTGACAATCGATTTGGATGACCGGTCCTTCGCCTACTGGCACCCTGGCGACCGTTACCGCAGCGACCACGGCCCGTCGAACGGCATCTTCACCGACGCCGTCAGGACCCCTCGGACCGCCGGTTGGCAGGTCGACGCGGGCGACTACGTCGTCTCCGTCGGGCACTCCTCCGCCGACATCGCCCACACCCGCCAGGTCACCGTGCTGCCCTGACTCCGGCCGAGTCCCCTCGCCCAGTCCACTCGCGGAGTGTTCCGGCGTACCCGTCGCGACGCCAAACACTCCGCGCCAGCGGCGGGTGGCGAACTAACAGCGCTAGTGAAGTGCTGGATGGTCGCGGATTGCCCACAGCGCTTCTGGATTGGCGAGTGCCTCGACGTTGCGGACCTCTCGGCCGTTGACGACATCGGCGACGGCGAGTTCGACGAGTTTGTTCGAACGTGTTCGTGGCAGATCGGCGACCGCCAACACGATTGCCGGGACGTGGCGCGGGCTGCATTGTTCGCGGATCGCCGACTTGACGGCGCCGATGAGCTTGTCGTCGAGGTGGACACCGGGTGCAGGAACGACGAGCAGGATGATACGGACGTCGCCGCCGTCCGTGTTCTGCCCGAAGGCGAGCGACTCGCTGATTTCCGGTAGCGATTCGACCGCCCGATAGATGTCGGATGTACCGATGCGGACTCCGCCGGGGTTGAGCGTCGCGTCGCTGCGCCCGTGGATGACGAAACCGCCGTGCTCGGTCCACGAGACGAAATCGCCGTGTGCCCACATCCCGGGAAAGCGCTCGTAGTAGGCGGCGCGATACTTCGAGCCGTCCGGATCACCGATGAACCGCAGTGGCATCGAGGGAAACGGTGTCCTGCACACCAATTCGCCCGGCACTCCTGGCTGATCGCGCAACGAGGCGCCTCTACTGTCCACCGAATCGGTGTCGATGCCGAGCGTCGGTCGTTGGATCTCGCCGGAATACACCGGGCTCGTCGGATCCCCTGCCATCAGACAGGCGACGAGGTCGGTTCCGCCGGCGATCGAGGCGAGATGGACGTCGGTCTTGACGTGTTCGTAGACCCATTCGAATCCGGCAGGGACGAGCGGCGAGCCCGTCGAGCAGATCGTCCGTAGCGAGGCGAGTGAATGCGTCGTGCGTGGTGACGCGCCGGCGTTTCGTTGTGCATCGATCCACTTCGCTGAAACACCGAGCAACGTGACCTGTTCCTCGTCGACGACGTCGAACAGCACGCCAGCGTGGGGATGGAACGGCTGGCCGTCGAACAGCACGATCGTCGCCCCGCTCGCCAGGCACGACACGAGCCAGTTCCACATCATCCAGCCAGTCGTCGTGAAGTACATCACACGGTCACCTGGACGAATGTCGCAGTGCAGCTGCTGCTCTTTGCGGTGCTGCAGCAGCACGCCGCCGGCTCGGTGCTCGATGCACTTCGGCCTGCCGGTCGTGCCGCTGGAATACAGCACGTACCACGGCTTATCGAACGGATAACGGGTCCGCGGGAGTTCCGCCCCGGTATACGGCGCCGTCCACGTGGCGATGGCCTCCAGCGACAGCGTCGGGACGTCGCCGAGGGCAGCAGCGACCCGCGCCATCTTCGCCGTCGTGTCGAACCACTTCCCGCCGTACGAATACCCGTCACAGGTCAGCAGCAGTACCGGTTCGATCTGGCCGAAACGGTCGATGATTCCGCTGGCACCGAAGTCCGGCGACGTCGTCGAGACAGTACCTCCGAGGGCGGCGACGGCAATCGTGGCGATGACGGTCTCGATCGTGTTCGCCGCCACAGCGGCGACGCGCGAACCGGCGACGACGCCGTGGGCGGCGAGTGCAGCCGCCGCCGCGCCGACGGCGGTATGCAGATCCGACCACGAGATCTCCGACCGCTTGCCCGTCTCGTCGCGGGCAATGATCGCCGGACCGTCGTCGTCCCTGGACAGCAGGTTCTCGGCGATGTTGAGCGTTGCCGCAGGAAAGAATCGGGTGTCGGCGAACTCTGCGCCGCGTTCGATCACCACGCCGCCGTCGGTGCCGTCACGGTTAGTGCCATCGTCGCCGATCATGCCGGTGAAGTTCCAGGTCAGCGCCCAGAACTGCTCTGGGGAGTTGACACTCCAGGAATGCAGCGCCTCGTATCCGTCGTGACCGGCCGCGTCCATGAAACGGGCCATCAGCGAACTGAGACGGCGGTCGTGATCCGGTTTCCAGAGCAGCTTGGACGACATCGGGATCAGTTTCTCACGTCGACCGCCGAAGCGTCGGAAGCGGGATATAGGGCATGATGGAGCCGACCGGGATGCAGAGTGGCGTCCCGACCGAACCGGAGGATCGTGTGAACACGCTGCAGAACTTCATCAACGGCACCTATGTCGACGCCAAGACGGACGTGACCACCGATGTCATCGACCCGACGACCGGCGAGACCTACGCCAAAGCGCCGGTCTCCTGTTCTGACGACCTCGACGATGCCTTCGGTGCAGCCTCAGCTGCCTTCGATGGTTGGCGCGACTCGACACCTTCACAGCGTTCACTCGCACTGTTGCGAATCGCCGACGCCATCGAAAAACGTGCCGACGAGCTGATCGCCACGGAGGTCAGGAACACCGGCAAACCGATCCACATGATGACGAGCGAGGAGATTCCCCCGCTCGTCGACCAGATCCGCTTCTTCGCCGGCGCTGCACGCCATCTCGAGGGCAAGTCGGCCGGCGAGTACATGGAGGGAATGACGAGCTATGTGCGCCGCGAGCCGATCGGCGTCTGTGCCCAGGTCGCACCGTGGAACTACCCGGCGATGATGGCGGTATGGAAGTTCGCTCCGGCGATCGCCGCCGGCAACACGACCGTGTTGAAGCCGTCGGACACCACGCCGATGAGCACACTGCTGCTTGCCGAGATCGCCGCCGAGTTTTTGCCGCCCGGCGTGCTGAACGTCGTCACCGGAGACCGTTCGACAGGCGCAGCACTCGTCAGTCATCCGACGCCGCAGTTCGTCTCGATCACCGGCTCTGTCCGAGCAGGCATCGAGGTCGCCAAGGCCGCAGCGCTCTCGCTGAAGCGGCCGCATCTCGAACTCGGCGGCAAGGCACCGGTCGTGATCTTCGACGACGCCGATCTTGAAGCCGCGGCCGAGGCCATCGCCATCGCCGGCTACTTCAACGCCGGCCAGGACTGCACTGCCGCGACCCGCGTGATCGCCGGGCCCGGCATCTACCGCGACTTTGTCGACGCCTTGACCGAGCAGTCCAAACTGCTCAAGGCAGGTATGCCGGATGACGAATCGTCGTTCTTCGGACCGGTGAACAACGCCAATCAACTGAGCCACGTCCTCGGGTTCCTCGACCGCACCCCTGACAACGCGACCGTCAACAGTGGTGGGCACCGCCAGGGCGACACCGGGTATTTCATCGAGCCGACCGTCGTCAGCGGCCTCAAACAGACCGACGAGATGATCCAGAACGAGATCTTCGGACCAGTCATCACGGTGCAACAGTTCTCCGATGAGGACGAGGCCGTCCGGTGGGCGAACGGCGTGCAGTACGGGCTCGCGTCCAGTGTGTGGACGAAGGATTTCGGCCGGGCGATGCGTATGACGAAGCGCCTCGACTTCGGCTGCGTCTGGGTCAATACGCATATTCCGCTTGTCGCCGAGATGCCCCATGGCGGCTTCAAGCAGTCCGGTTACGGCAAGGACCTCTCGTCCTACAGTCTCGAGGACTACACGCGTATCAAGCATGTGATGGCGAACATCAACAGCTGAGGCAATGCGCTGGTCGACGGTGCCGGGTGAACGAACCGATTGGCGCATGCCGGACATACTTGGAGCCAATGAAGAAGCTGTTGGTTCCCGTGGTGTGTGCCGTTCTGCTCGCTGCATGCTCCAGCAGCCCAGCCGTACGGACGACCGCCGTGTCACCGATCTCGTCGTCCGGCAGCGCCACTGATTCGACGACTGCTGGCTCGGCCCCCGATTCGAGCCCTGGTTCACGGCCTGAATCGACATCGCCGTCCACCGAATCCGGCACGACTGCGGATACCCAGGGGACCGCAGCTCCGTCGACGGGTTCACCATCGACCGGCTCACCCTCCACGGGCACGGCGACGAGCGGAGCCGCTGCCGCTTCCTCTCCGCCGTACAAGCCCGCTGCGCTGCAGTGGGGAAAATGCACACAGGGGAAGGCGTCGGCCATTCCAGATGGTGCCGACTGTGCCACCCTCGCTGTCCCGCTCGACTACGGCAATCCGACCGGTGAGATGACGCACTTGGCATTGATGCGGCTGAAGGCCACCAAGAACAGGACGGGTTCCGTGCTCTTCAATCCGGGTGGCCCAGGCGGGTCTGGTATCGAGTTCTTCGAGTTCGGCGTCGCCCAGGAGATCAGTCGGTTCACGCCCGATCTGACTGCGAATTTCGATCTCGTCGGGTTCGATCCGCGGGGCGTCGGCCTGTCAGACCCGATCGCCTGTGTGGACGGCAGCTACTACGAGCGCACCGCCTATCTCGACGACACGCCGGACACGCCGGCAAAACAGG
>JAYTOR010000113.1:0-7153 GCA_043747685.1 Actinomycetota bacterium | reverse complement strand
GAGGCATCGGCAGAACGTCGCGACGGGCTCGTGTCTGTGTTGGCGAACGGCACTGATGGCGTCACCCGGAACCTGTTCAGGACTCGAACCAGGTATCACAGATGGACGCGATTGCGTCGTGGTGTTGCCAATGTGTCTGGATTACCGCCGACCCGGGCGATTTGCAACGGCGCAACGAACTGGTCACTCACGGTTGGCGGCCGCTCACGTTCAGCTGGCGGACGACCGACTCGGCGATCATCAAAACGATGGATGGGGTGTACGACCGATCGACAGGCCAATGGAGGGTTGGAGCAGAAAACGGAGGCGCTTTCAACCGCAAAGTGACCCATCACTCGTGAGCTGCTGAGGGTGGAAACGCGAGGGATGGCCCCGGCGACTTGCGTCGACCACGACCCTCCCTCACCGTGCTCGCTTCTTCAGCCGGGAGCGGTGAAGCCGTCGACCCAACCGATTTCCATCAACTTGTCACTGATCCTCCATACGCCGTCCTCCTTGCGAACCGTGTCCTTGTAGCGGGCAATGATTCGTGAGGTCGACCCGGGGACTTCCGAGTCGATCTGGTGGGAGGTGTGGTAGGTGAGCGTCTTTGCCTCGGTCGAACTGACGAAGTCGACGTGGTAGACGGACAGCATGTGGTGCTGCCACGTCTTCGTCGTCGTCATGCTGTCGACCCACGCAAGCAGATTGTCGCCACCGTCGACCTCGGCGCCACCGTAATTGCCGTGTACGTCGTCGGTCAGCGTCGCGCGCAGACCGACGTAGTCCTTGGTGTCGATCGTCGAGGCGTAGCGCAACAACACGTCGACCACCTGTTGGCGGTCCATGAGATACTGCACCTTGTCCTCGAGTGAGGCATCTGCCTGTGATCCGGGATGGAGATCAGTCATGTCCTGTCGTCTTTCTCAGACGCCCCAGAGGGCTTTGAACTGGGCTTCGAAGTCCGGGACACCTGCATAGTCCGTTGCCGGGGAGGTCACGTTGTCCTGCGTGAAGATAGGGCGCGGGATGATCGTGTCGGCAATGCTGAAGTCCATTCCCTCGCTGTAACGAGCCATCGCATCCACGACCTGCCATGCACCTTCGACGCGTGGCAGTGCCAGCCAGGCAGACGATGTCTTGTCGATCAACGACTGGATCTGGTCGACGTTCGGAACCGCACCCATGATCTTGACATCGGACATGCCAGCAGCCTTGAGCGCCTGCGGCAGGCCGGTTGCCAGGTCGCCGATAAATGCGTAGATGTACTTCACATCCTTGTGCGCCTGCAGGTAGGACACGACCTGCGGGGCGATATTGCCACCCGTGAGGTCGGCAATCGTCGCCTCGATGGCATCGACGCCACACGCCGTGCAGTTGGCTTTGACGTGGTTTCGGTAGTTGGACTCTGCGATCTGCAGGATCTTGAAGTCCGGCAGGTTTACGAGGACGACCTTGCCGGCAGCCTTGGAGTCGCTGATAAAGAAGTCGGCCGTCGCCTTGGCGCTGTCGATCGTCAGGTTCGGTCCACCGACGGAGGTGTAGAGACCCACACCCTTCGGATCGGAGTCGTTGTCACCGAACATGCCGAAGACCGGGATGTTCTTCGCCTTGGCAGCGGCGAGACCGGTCTTCAAGGTGGTCGAGTTCTGACCGGATTCGGCAATGAAATCAGCTCCGGCGTCGACAGCCTGCTGCAACGCAGAGTTCGGGCCCTGCGGGTCCGAGGGGTCATAGGTCAGCACTGTGAGGTTCCAGCCGAGCGCAGCAGCAGCGGACTTGAATCCGCCGGTGATCGGGAGGATCGATTGAATGTTTCCCTCGAGCCAGTAGAGCTTCTTGCCCTTGGCCGGCACCGATTTGAGCTTGGTGTCGAAGGCAATCTTGGTGACCGGGGTCAGGTACGGGGCAACGCGCTTGGCGGCGGCAGCCGTTTCCGAGGCGGCATCGCCGTTCGCCGATCCGGCAGTCGATCCTGCCGTCGTCGTCGCAGATGATCCGGTCGTTGCGGATGATCCGGTCGTCGCCGCGGTGGTTCCGCCGGCGGCAGTCGTGCCGACGGTGGTTCCGGCGGCCGCGGTGGTGCCGGCGTCACTCGTAGTACCTGCTGCAGCAACCGTGGTTGCCGTGCCCGATGCTGTGGTCGTCGCAGATGTCGTCGTCTTCGCCGAGCTGGAACATGCAGCAAGCGTGAAGGCGAGCGCGCTCGCCGTGAATAGTGGAACAAGTCGTTTCAAGGTGTTACTCCTGGTTTGTATGTGGATGCTTCGTATGCGTGCGCCAGGTGTCAGCTAACGCAGTGGTTCGCCAAGGCCCTGGTTCTCCCCCAGGTCCACGGGGCCGATGGGGCCAACTCCGTCCGCCATCGGCCTGTCTGTGCCAGGCGGGGTGGTGGGGTTGAGGCGGTGTCGGATCTTCGGCAGCGCACGGCGGCTGGCGAGGGCGACGGCGATGAGCAGTGCTGCACCGTTGAACAGCGGGGTGATCCAGTAGACGCCGCTCTGCAGCGCCAATTGCAGGCCTTTGACGCCGATGGCAAGGGTGTAGACAGCGGCGATCGTGCCCCAGACGTTGGCCCGGGCTTTGAACTGCGTCGAGCCGAAGAACACCGCAGCGAAGGCCGGGAACAGCAGCGGCGTGCCGAACGAGTTGGAGAACTGGCCGACCTTGGCACCGTAGACGACACCGGCGATGCCGGCGATCACGCCCGACGTGACGAGCGACCCCCACACCAGCCGGTCGGTCCGGACTCCGGAGAGTCGTGCTGCCTGCGGGTTTGCACCGGCGGCCAACAGTCGTCGACCGAGGGGTGTCCACTCGAGGACGTACCAGATGACGAGGGCGAGCGCCAAGAGGTAGAAGACGACGACCGGAATGCCGAAATAGGCGTTCTGGCCGAATTTCAGGAAGGTCGTCGAGAACTGGTTGACGATCTGGCGATTGCTGGAAATCAACAGCGTCGCCGCAGACAGGACCTGGCTCATGCCCAACGTGGCGATGAACGAGTTGACGTGGAACTTGACGACGACGAGGCCGGAAACCCAACCGACTCCGCCACAACAGACGATGGCGATCAAGCACGATACGAACCCGTTGAGGCCGGTGTTCTCCTGCAGTTTGCTGACGATCACGAGCGAGAACGCAAGCATCGACCCGCACGACAGGTCGAACGCCCCGGCGGAAAGCGGCAGCAGGACGGCGAGACCGAGGATGCCGATCACGACCTGGTCGGCGAACACCGTCTTGAATGTGACGCTGCTGAGGAACGTCTCCGGGATCCAGATCGAAAAGATCACCAGCATGACCGCGAGCAGGTACAGCACGCTCGCCCGTTGCAGGCCCAACATGAAAAAGTTGCGTCGTGGTGCGGCGGTGACTGGTGCAGTCATGTGTCGGTTCTCCTGGTCACGATCTCTCCCGGTCACGATCTCTCCCGGTCACGATGCAGTCGAGGCGAGCGGCAGCAATTGCAGTTCTTCGATGCGGTCCTGGTGGATCTGATCGCCCTGCAGTTCCGCCGACACTTCCCCGCGTTGAAGAATGATGACCCGAGTGCAGAGACGCTCGAGTTCGGAACTGTCGGAGGAGGCGACGATCACGCTGGCACCGCGGGAGACGGCCTGATCGATGAGTCGGTGAATGTCGGCCTTCGAGCCGACATCGACGCCCTGGGTCGGTTCGTCGAGGACGAAAACCCGCGGCGCCACCCGCAGCCACCTGGCGATGACGACCTTCTGTTGATTACCACCGGACAACTCGCCGATGATCGCCTCGTGGCGTGCTGGCCGGACATCCATCTCGGTGATCCACTGCTTTGCGTGGGCGACCTCTTGACGCGGCCGCAGCCGACCGCCGGAGAAGAACGGGTCGAGATCGGCAATCGTCAGGTTTTCGCGAACCGAATAGAGCGGGAACAGCGCCAGGCCCGCCCGGTCAGCCGGCACCATGCAGATGCCGGCATCGATCGCCGCCCGCGGATCGTTGCCCTTTACCAGGATGCCCTTGACGTAGATCGTGCCGGACCGCGGGATGCGGCCGCCGATGAGGCTGGCGATCTCGTCACGACCTGATCCGGTGAGCCCGGCGATGCCCAGAACCTCGCCAGGGTACAGCTCGAAGTCGAACGGTGCGAGCGTCGATCCTGACAGTTGCGAGACCTGCATCGTCGGTGTTGTCTGTTCGACCTCGATGCGTGTATGGGCGGCCAATTCGGCCTGGAGCCGGCGACCGAGGAGCAACTCCGCGAGTTGTTCGCCACTGAGACCTGACACGGGGACCGAGGCGACGAGCTTGCCATCGCGAAGCACAGTGACCTGATCGCACAGGTCGAGGACCTCGTCGAGGTGGTGGGAGATGAAAAGAATTGCCGTGCCTGCGGCGGCGATACGGCGCAGCGCGGCGAACAGTCGTTGCGCCTCGGCACCGGGAAGCGAAGCAGTCACTTCGTCGAGCACGAGCAGTTGGAACGGAACCGAGGTGTCAGCTGCGTAGAGCGCTCGCGCCAGTCCGACGGCAGTGCGTTCCGATTCGGCGAGCGCAGCGATCGACATGTCCGGATGGATGTCGTAGCCGAGCTTCTCGAGCGCCTGCTGTGCGTCGGCACGGTCATCTGCGCGCCGGACGCGGCCGAGCGAAAAGCTGGTGACACCGAGACGAAAGTTCTCGGCGACGGTCATCGTTTCGATCAGGCCGAGGTCCTGATGCACGAACCGCAGGCCGGCGGCGAGCGCAGCAGGAGCCGAGCCCAGCTGGAACGGCACACCGTTGACCGCGGCGACGCCGCCGTCGTCGGGTTCGTGGTAGCCGGCGAGGATCTTGACGACGGTGGATTTCCCGGAGCCGTTCTGCCCGATCAGTGCATGGATTTCACCGGCGCGAACGGTCAGGTCGACAGAGTCAAGCGCCTTCGTTCCAGGGAATGTCTTCGAGAGCCCGGAGATGGTCAGTGCCGGCGAATTGTCATTGTCCTGCACGCGTCTTCACCCCCTGATTCGTGACCGCCCGCTCCCTAGCGGCACGCGTACCGATGAGTCGCTTGTCACGTTATTCGTCATGAGGAACTTTGTCAACCAGTTCCCGCGAAATATCATGATGAATTGCTGGCGAGTTCCATTCTGAGCACCCGACGCAGGAGTTTGCCCGTCTCGTTGTAGGGCAATTCGCTGCGGAATTCGATCGTCTCCGGCACTTTTGTCGATCGCAATTTCGTGCGCACGAATGTTCGCAGGTCATCAGCGTCGAGCTGCACACCGTCCTTGAGGACGATCGCTGCAGCGACCTGTTCGCCCCACTCCTGTGACGGTAGGCCGAGTACGGCGACATCGTCGATCGCCGGGTGCCTGCGGATGACGTCTTCGATCTCGCCTGGCGAGATGTTCTCGCCGCCGCGAACGATGACGTCGTCGAGGCGACCCTCGACATAGAGATAGCCGCCGACGTCGAAGTGCCCGCCGTCGTTCGTCGGGAACCAGCCGTCGACGGCGCGCGACGCCTTGCCGACGTACTCTCCCGATACCTGTGCGCCGCGGACCCAGATCTCTCCGGACTGTCCCGCATCGACTTCGTTCCCGTCGTCGTTGCGGATGCTCACTTCGAGACCACCGTGCGGCCTGCCGACCGACCCGAGCCTGGCGCGGATTGCGGGGTCGTCGCTGGCAAGTGCCTCACGATGATCGGCGGGCCCGAGCACCGAGATCGTCGAACTCGTTTCGGTCAGCCCGTAGGCGTTGACGAAATTGACACCGGGGAGTAGGTCGAGCGCCCGCTGAATGACTTCGACGGGCATGCGACCGCCACCGTACGAAAGATGCTGCAGCGTCGAAAGCGACTGGCCTGTCTCCTCGACCACATCGAGCACCCGTCCCAACATCGTCGGTACGACCATCGCATGGGTGACACGTTGGGCGGCAACGCCGTCGACCCAGCCCTGCGGACTGAAGTTCTCGAGGTAGGCGACACGCCGGCCGGTGTACAGCGACGACACCGCCGAGGAAATCCCGGCGATGTGATACGGAGGAACGCTGACGAGCGCTGCCTCGTCCTCCTCGGCCGAGGCAAAATCCAGTGTCTCGAAGACATAGGACGTCACATGCGTATGGCGGAGCAACGCAGCCTTCGGCTCCCCCGTCGTACCCGACGTGAACAGCAACACGGCGATGTCATCAGGATCGGGGATCGATACGAGCTCGTCACCGACGCCGCTGAGCGACATCGCCAGGATCTCCGATCGCGTGACGATGCGGAGATCGGGCACACCCTCGATGCGATGCACCATGTCGTCGTCGACCATCGCCACACCTGGTGCCGCACGCTCGGCGATCTTGCGGAGATCGGGATCGGTCAGCCGGTAGTTCAACGGTGTGAACGATGTCCCCGCGAGGGCAGAAGCGAACAACGTCAGTGGGACGGCCAGCGAGTTGACGCCAAGGAAGACGGTGCGTTCGCCTGGCTGTTGGCCGAGGGAGACGGCGAGCGATCTGGCGCGCTCGCGGAGTTCCGCGTAGGTGACAGCACCCTGGGCGCTACTGGCCGCAATGCGGTCCGGCATGGCCTCTGCCGCCATGTCGAGAAGGATCGAGAGGTGCATGTGCTGCTTCGCCCGTTGTCAGCGGACGGCGATGGCTTGGCCGCCATCGACGGGCAGCACCGTGCCGGTCGTGAAGCTCGAGGCATCGCTCGCCAGGTACATTGCCGCACCGACGATCTCGTCTGGACGGCCCCCGCGCTTGAGCGGATAGCTCGCTGCACCCTTGGCGAACGCCTCCATGTCCCAGGCATCGGAGATGTCGGTGAAGAACGGCCCTGGCATGATCGTGTTCACCCTGACCTCCGGTCCGAGCGCTTGGGCGAACCCGATCGTGATGACATTGACACCGGATTTCGCAGCTGCGTACGGCAATTCCCCAGCCGTCGGGCGGACGGCGGCGACACTGCTGACGTTGATGATCGTGCCACTGCCGGCGGCCTTCATCCGCTCGCCGAACAGCGCAGACAGACGGAACGGGCCCTTGAGGTTGACGGCGATCACCTTGTCGAAGAGATCCTCGGTGACGCCGACGAGGTTCGGGTAGAGCGGTGACATTCCGGCATTGTTGACGAGGATGTCGATCTTCTCGAACGTCTCGTAGGCGAAATCGCAGAGCGCCTGCAGTTCGTCCCAATGTCCGACGTGGCA
>JAYTOR010000112.1:0-22407 GCA_043747685.1 Actinomycetota bacterium | reverse complement strand
CTTCGCCATCCTCGCCGCTTGCGCCTCAGTCCTCGTCGTCGTCTGCTGTGTCTTCTCGACTCGAGGTGCGCGGCTTGCGGTGTCGTTTGTCCTTGTCCTTTTCCTTGTCACGCTGTTCGTCTTCGAGCGCCAACTCCTCAGCGACGAGGTGCTTCATGCTCACCAGCCGCCGAGGGTCCAACGTCCCCGCGATGATCGCCGCTTGCACAGCACAACCCGGTTCGTCCTCGTGCTTGCAGTTGCGGAAGCGGCACTGGTCGGTGAGGTCGAAGATGTCGGGGAAGGCGCGTTCGATACCCCGCCCGCTCGACCACAGGCTGATCGCCCGCAGGCCGGGCGTGTCGATCAGCCAGCCGCCGATCGGCAGTGGCACGAGTTCAGCGGCAACCGTCGTGTGCCTGCCTCGATCGTCTCCGACGCGCACGTTCGCGGTCGCCTGGACATCTCGTCCGACGAGCGCATTGATGAGTGTCGATTTCCCGACCCCGCTCTTGCCGAGGAACGCCAATGTCCTGCCGACCGCTGCATAGCCGGCGATGGCATCCAAGCCGCTGCCGGCTCGGCTGCTGACGAGGCGGAGATCGACCCCGGCGGCGATTTCGTCGACGAACGCTGTGGCTGCCGCAGCGACGTCGGGCTCGACGGCGTCGAGTTTCGTCAACACGAGCACCGGCTTGGCACCGCTGTCGAAGGCCAGTACGAGTTCGCGCTCGATGCGCCGCGGATTGGGCGGCGTCGTCAACGCGTGCAGTAGGAAGGCGACATCGACGTTCGCAGCGAGGGTATGCGCTTCGGCTCTGGCACCCTCGAACGAGGCTCGTCTGATGAACGCGCTATTCCGTTCGATCACGTGGTCGACGCGTTCGCCGTCATCAGAGGCGATGACCCAGTCACCCGCGGCAACATCGGCACCGATATTGCGTACTCGGTGCACTTCGCCGTCGGCGCCGACAATCGAACTCCACCCACGATCGAGCCTGATCACCCGCCTCGGCGTGCCGGGCGCACCGAGATCGTGCCATGCCGCTGCCAAGCTGTCGTTCCAGCCGAGGGACAACAATGCGGCGTCGACGTCTGAGTCCGTGTCCCGTTCGTGTTCAGTGTCCGGTTGATCCATCATCATCAAAGCCAACGGTAGTAGCGACGGCGAAGAACGTGCGGATTGTTTCGTTCACCTGGAATTCGCTTGACTTCTATCAACTATCGGCTATTGTCAATAGCTGAAGACCCAGTACTCGTGATGACAACCTCGCACGGCGCCAGTCTGACGACGCCGATGATTATTCGGATTTCGCCTCGTCTGAGGCGTACTAGGTTTTACTACTCGTCACCTGCTGAACCTGAAAGGGCCTCGCACCGTGCTCGCTCGACTCGCTCAATTCTCCTTCCACCGCCGCAAGATCATGGTGTTCGCCATCTGGCTGCCGGTACTCATCGGGTTGTCCGTCATCAGCGGTGCGTTGAAAACCGACTACCACACCGACTTCACGCAGCCGAACAGCGAGTCGAAGCAGGTGCAGGACGTCTTCACCAACCTCGGCGACAAGACGGCAACCGGCATTCCCGGACAAATCGTCTTCAAGGCGACACAGGGCGTCGACGATGCGACAGTGAAGTCAGCGATGACGACACTGCTGGCGAACGTCGCCACGTTGCCGAACGTCAAGGTCACCAGTCCGTATGACCCCCAGGGAGCCAAGCAGGTGAGCGCCGACAAGTCGATCGCCTACGCCAACCTGTCGATCGGCAAGCGCACGCAGGCCGAATTCATCAGCCTCGGCAACGAGATCAAGGCAGAGGGTGCCAAGGTGAAGGTGCCCGGCGTGACCATCGAATTCGGCGGTCAGGTCTTCAACGCCATCAAGTTCCCGGAGAGCGAATTGCTCGGCCTGCTCGCCGCCGTGATCATCCTGCTGCTGGCATTCGGATCCGTACTGGCAATGGGTCTCCCGATCGGCACCGCCGTCATCGGTATCGGCGTCAGCTTCGCGCTCATCGGCGTTGCCTCCCATGGTTTTTCGATTCCCGATTTCGGCCCGCAGATGGCCGCAATGGTCGGTCTCGGTGTCGGTATCGACTACGCACTGTTCATCGTCTCGCGGTATCGAGAGGGACTGCACAACGGCCTGACGGTCGAGCGGGCGGTGATGGAGGCCATCGACTCGAGCGGTCGGGCCGTGCTGTTCGCCGGTATCACCGTCATCATCTCGTTGCTCGGGCTGATGATCATGGGTCTCGCATTCGTCACCGGTCTGGCGATCTCCGCTGCCGTTGCGGTGCTCATCATGATGTTGGCCGCATTGACGTTGCTGCCGGCGCTGCTCGGATTCGTCGGCAACAAGATCGACAACACGTCGCTGTCGGCAGCAATCGCGGTCGGGATCTTCGTCGCCGTCGCCCTGGTCGGCGTGTTCACGAAGACGCTCGGCGCAGCGATCGGCATCGCTGCCGTGCTGGCGATCCTCGTGATGGCCGCCGGATACGTGCCGTTCGGCCGTCGCCTGCGCAGCCCGATCAAGCGCCGCGCCGCAAAGCCGCAGGAGCAGGCGTTCTGGTACAGGTGGAGCCGTGTATTGCAGCATCGCCCGTGGCGGGCGTTCGTCGGTGGCGCCCTTGCACTCGTCATCCTCGCCCTTCCGCTGTTCTCGATCCACATGAACTTCAGCGACGCAGGGACACTGAAGACGGACCAGACCACTCGTCGAGCGTTCGATCTGATCAGTACAGGGTTCGGCCCCGGCGCCAACGGACCGCTGGCCATCGTCAGTACCGACCCGGCGATGAACGCCACGATCGCCGCGAAGGTCGACACGGCGCTCGCAGCGGACTCCGGGGTTGCGTTCGCCACGCCGGGGGCGCAGCTGCCGAAAACGACGACATGGGCGTGGACCGTCATCCCCAAGACAGCGTCACAGGACCAGGCGACGGTTGCGCTCGTGAATCGTCTGCGCAACGTCGATCTCGAGCAGGTCGGCGCAAAGACACTCGTCGGCGGCTTCACCGCTGGCGGCATCGACTTCTCCAGCTATATCTCCGGGCGCCTGCCGCTGCTGATCGGTGCCGTGCTCGTCCTCAGTTTCCTGCTGCTGATGGCCGTGTTCCGCAGCCTGCTCGTGCCGCTCAAGGCGGTCATCATGAACCTGCTGTCGATCGGTGCCGCCTACGGCGTGATCGTCGCCGTGTTCCAATGGGGCTGGCTGAAGTCGGTGTTCGGCGTCGAGGCGACCGGGCCGATCGAACCGTGGGTGCCGATGATGCTGTTCGCCATCGTCTTCGGCCTGTCGATGGACTACGAGGTCTTCCTGCTGTCCCGTATGAAAGAGGAGTTCCAGCGCACCGGTGACAACGGCACTGCCGTTGCCGACGGCCTCGCAGCGACTGCCAGGGTGATCACCGCAGCGGCGATCATCATGGTCTGTGTGTTCTCGGCGTTCGTCCTCGGTGACGACCGTAACCTCAAACTGTTCGGGCTCGGGCTCGCCGCTGCCGTCTTCGTCGATGCCACGCTCGTGCGTATGATCCTCGTCCCTGCGACGATGGAACTGCTCGGCGCCCGCAACTGGTGGATCCCGAAGTGGCTCAACCGCATCCTGCCGAAGATCGACGTCGAGGGTCACAGTCACTCCGAAACCAGCAATTCGAGCGACGAATCCAAAGAGCCAGAACTCGTTTGACCACCCTTTTTGGGTTGCTGGCTTGACAGAGCTACCTCTGATGGCCTAGCGATACCGACGCCATGTCCAAACCGCTCGTCATCGTCGAATCGCCTGCCAAGGCCAAGACCATCTCGAAATTCCTCGGCAGTGCGTACGACGTGCGCGCCTCCGTCGGCCACGTTGCGGACCTGCCGAGCAAGGGTTTGTCGATCGATGTCGACCACGGTTTCAAGCCGACATATGAGCTGACGGTGCGCGGGAAAGACATCATCAAGGACCTGCGGGTGGCGTTGAAGGATGCAAGCGAGCTCTATCTGGCAACGGACGAAGATCGTGAGGGGGAGGCCATTTCGTGGCACCTGCTCGAATATCTGAAGCCGAAGGTTCCTGTCAAGCGGATGGTTTTTCACGAGATCACCAAGTCGGCGATCGACCATGCGGTCAACAACCCGCGCGGCATCGACTATGGCCTTGTCGACGCTGCCGAGACCCGCCGCATCCTCGACCGCCTCTATGGGTACGAGGTTTCGCCGGTGCTGTGGCGCCGCGTCAATCGCGGTCTGTCGGCCGGCCGGGTGCAAAGTCCACTGATCCGCCTGGTCGTCGAACGTGAACGCGAACGCATCGCCTTCCGCGCCGCCGGGTACTGGGACATCAGCCTGCTCACGGCAACATCGCCGTCGTTCACGGCGACGCTTGGCGCCCTCGACGGCGTCAAAGTCGCGTCCGGCAAGGACTTCGACAGTGTCGGTCGCCCGAAGAAGGACGTTGTCGTCGTCGACGAGACTCTGGCCCGATCGCTTGTCGACGGGCTGCACGACTCGCCCTTCACCGTTCGTTCGGTCGAGGAGCGTCCGTACCGTTCGACGCCGAAGGCGCCGTTCATGACGTCGACGCTGCAGCAGGAGGGTGGTCGCAAACTGCGCCTGTCGTCTGCGCAGGTCATGCGCGTCGCCCAGGGACTGTACGAGCGCGGCTACATCACCTATATGCGTACGGACAACGTCGTGATGTCGGGCGAAGCGTTGATGGCAGTGCGGGCGACGGTCCGTTCGACGTACGGTGAGCGCTACCTCTCGCCAGGCCCGAAGCAGTACTCGTCCAAGGTCAAGAATGCCCAGGAGGCCCACGAAGCGATCCGTCCGACGACACCGCTACGTGCGCCGGAGCAGGTGGTGCACGAACTCAACGGCCAGGAACTGTCGCTGTACCGGATGATCTGGCAGCGCACGCTGGCGTCACAGATGGCGGACGCTGTCGGCACGACGGTCAGCGTCCGGCTCGGTGCCATCGCCGGTCCCTCTCGTTCCGCCGCTCGCTCTCGTTCCGCCGCTCCCGATGGTGCTGTTGCCGGTACCGACGCAGAATTCGCCGCCAGCGGCACGACGATCACCTTCCCCGGCTATCGGCAGGTCTACGTCGAGTCGTCCGACGACGCCTCGGATGACGACAGGGAAGCGCTGCTGCCGGTCCTCGCTTCCGGTGATCCGGTTGCCGTTGCCTCGTTGACGCCGAACGGTCATGTCACCTCGCCTCCTGCCCGCTACACGGAGGCGTCGCTCGTCAAGCGACTCGAGGAACTCGGTATCGGTCGTCCTTCGACGTGGGCGAACATCATCCAGACCGTGCAAGATCGTGGCTATGTGTGGAAGAAGGGGCAGGCGCTCGTGCCGACCTGGACCGCCTTCGCCGTCGTCGGGCTGATGGAGAAGCACTTCGACGAACTCGTCGATTATGCCTTCACCGCCAAGGTCGAAGAGGACCTCGACGCGATTGCCACCGGCGGCCAGCAGAAGGCCGAATGGCTCAAGGACTTCTACTTCGGTGACGGCGCCGTCGACGGTCCGTTGCCGGGCCTCAAGCGTCTGGTCGAGGAGAACCTCGATGAAATCGACGCCGCTGAAATCAACACCTTTTTGATCGGCATCGACGACGAGGGTCGCGAGATCGTCGCCAAGCCCGGCAAATACGGACCGTACGTCAAGCGCGGCGAAGACACCGCCTCGGTTCCCGAGGACATGGCTCCTGACGAACTGACCGTTGCCGTCGCCACTGCGCTGCTGAGCGCTCCGAAGAGCGATGAGCCGATCGGCTTCATCGACGGACTGCCGGTGTACGCCAAGAACGGGCGCTTCGGAGCCTACGTGCAGTGGGGTGATGCCGACGCGCCGCCTCCTGGTTTCGACAAACCGAAGATGGCAAGCCTCTTCAAGACGATGACGCTCGAACGAATGGACCTCGAGACGGCTCGGGAACTGCTGTCGCTGCCCCGGCTGCTCGGGGTCGATCCGATTGACGGCCAGGAGATTTCGGCACAAAACGGCCGCTACGGGCCGTATGTCAGCAAGGGCAAGGAAAGCCGCTCGATCAACACCGAGGAGCAACTGCTCACGGTCACGCTCGCCGAGGCGCTGGCAGTACTGGCGACGCCACGGACGTTTCGCGGACGTGGCGGAGGTCCGGCCAAGCCGCCGCTGCGCGACTTCGGCGTTGATCCGATCAGCGGTAAGGCGGTCCTGGCCAAGGATGGCCGCTTCGGTGTCTACGTGACCGATGGTGAGACCAACGCCTCGCTGACCAAAGGCGACCGCCTCGAGGCGATGAACAACGAGCGCGCCTACGAACTGCTGGCGATCCGTCGCGAGCAGGTCATCGAAAAGGGTGGGCCTGCAGCCAAGAAAGCCGCCGCCCGCAAGGCCACGGCGAAGAAGGCCGCATCCGCTGCGAAGAAGGCGCCAGCGAAGGCGACCGTCGGCGCAGGCGCTGGTGCCGGCGCAACGAGGGCGCCCGCTCGGAAGACCCCCGCCAAGAAAGCTCCCGCCAAGAAAGCTCCAGCCAAGAAAGCCGCCACCAAGAAAGCCGCCGGCTGACCCTCCCGGCGGGGGCTTTCGAGCGATGGGTCACTTTGCGCCCACCACTTGAAACCGCCGGACGTCCCGTCCGTTTTCTGCTCCATCGCTCGGTGGTCGGGCGGCTTGTCGGGGGATGGCTGAGGAGGTCGAACCGGGGGCGGGGGGAGCGCGCGGCGCAGCCGGTAGGGTCTGGCTCGGATGGAACGGGGTCGGTATATCGCCTTCGAGGGCGCGGAAGCCTGCGGAAAGTCAACCCATGTCGTGCGGTTGGCCAAGGAACTCGGTGCCGTCGCCACGCGTGAGACCGGCGGGACGCGAATCGGCCAACTCATTCGCGGTGTGCTGCACGACACCGCCAATATGGAGCTCACCGACAAGGCCGAAGCGCTGTTGATCGCCGCTGACCGGGCTCAACATCTCGCCGAAGTCGTGGAGCCGGCTCTCTTGGCGGGCCGCCACGTGGTCAGCGATCGTTCGGTCTATTCGTCGCTCGCCTACCAGGCATACGGCAGGGCGCTGCCGTTCGATCGGGTCCAGGAGATCAACGATTGGGCACTCGGCGGCGTGTGGCCGGACCTCGTCGTGCTGATCGAGGTCGATCCCGCCGAACTCGCCACGCGCATGGAAGACCGTCTACTCGATCGCTTCGAGATCGCTGGTGACGATTTCCACGAGCGCGTCGCCGATGGCTTCGCCAAGATGGCTGCAGAGGATCCGGCGCGGTGGGTCGTCATCGACGGCAATCGTTCGGTCAGCCAGGTTTCGGCTGGTATTCGTGCCGTCGTCCACGACCGGCTCGGGCTATGATTCGATGAGCGTGTCCATCGGTTCGGACGTGTTTGCCGGCGTCGTCGGCCAGGACCAGGCCGTCGAGCGGCTGCAGGCGTCAGCGATCCACCCGGTCCACGCATACCTGTTCGTCGGTCCCGCAGGCTCCGGAAAGCGCCAGGCTGCTCGGTCGTTCGCGGCACTGCTGATCGGCAAGAGTGCTGCAGAATCGGAACGCAACACGCGCCTGGCGCTCGCCGGGGGTCATCCGGATGTGCGTGAGGTCGCCCGTATCGGCGCCTCGATCACGAAGCCGCAGGCGATGGAAATCGTCCAGGCAGCGTCACTTGCACCGGTCGAAGGCAACCGAAAGGTGCTGATCCTCGACGAATTCCACCTCGTGGCCCCGGAAGCGGCCGCCGTGCTGTTGAAGACGATCGAGGAGCCGCCGCCGAGCACCGTCTTCGTCGTGCTCGCCGACCAGGTCCCACCCGACCTGGTGACGATCGCCTCGCGATGTGTGCGAATCGAGTTCCGCTCATTGAGCGGGGAGATCATCGAAAGCGCGCTGGTGTCCGAGGGGGTCGATGCAGTAGCTGCAACTGCGGCCGCCGCAGCCTCTGGCGGTGACCTCGATCGTGCCCGCCTGCTCGCCAAGGACAAGGGACTCGCTGACCGTCGGGCCGCATTTGCCAGCGTGCCAGCTGAGTTGGACGGGACCGGTGCGCAGGTCGTCTCGATCGTTGCCAACCTGCTGGAGCGCATCGAAGCCGCTGGCGAGCCGTTGAAGCAACGACATGCGACAGAGCTGCTCGCCCTCGAGGAGCGCATCAAAGCATCGGGGGAGCGCGGCGCCGGGCGCAAAGGCGTCGAGGATCGGCACAAGCGTGAGGCCCGCCGCCATCGTGCCGACGAACTGCGTTCGGGATTGACCGTAATGGCCGGCAGCTATCGCGACGCCCTCGTGGCTGGTGGTGCTCACCACCCACCGGCCCTGATCGAAGCGGTCGCCGAGATTCATCGGGCGATCGAAACGATCGATCGAAACCCCAACGAACCGCTGCTGTTGCAGACGATGCTCCTGAAGTTGCCGTCCCTGTAGCCCCGCGTCTCCGGCCCGCGTCACCGGCCCGTGTCACCCGCCCGTGTCACCCGCCCGTGTCACCGAATGTCATCGGATTTGTGCACATTCGGTGACACGGAAACCGAGACCAGTCGCGACGACGGGCGTCAGCCGCAGATCTCTCTGGCGATGTGCATCCAGAAGTCGGCGGCGAGGCCGAGGGATTCGGTGTCGATGCGTTCGTCGTTGCCGTGGAAGCGGGTGCCGAACGACTCGAAGGACACCTGTGAGGAGAACAGGCCGGTGCCGTAGGCGACAGCACCCTTCTTGCGGAAGAAACGGGCATCGGTCCCGCCGACGATCAGCCCTGGAATCAACTCTGCACCTGGGTAAGCGACCTGCGTGGCGCTGGAAATCGCATCCCACAACGCATTGCCGAGCGGCGATTCAGTCGGGTCGCCCTGCTGTAACGGGCTGATCGACACGTGTGCTGCAAGGTCGCCGAGGGCCTCGGCGAGGTGAGCGGCAACGTCGGCTTCGGTCGTTCCCGGCACGGTGCGGATGTCGATGTCCAACTCGACCATGTCGGGGATGATGTTCGTCTTCTGCCCGCCGTGGGCGACGTTCGGAGAGAACGTTGTGTGCGTCGCTGCGTGACACGTGCGGGCGAGGGCCGGCGGCAGTGTTTCGATGGTCGACCAGATGCGGGCTGGATCGATCAGCCCGGCCTGCAGTTCCGCCGGCAACGGCATCGCTGCGACGGTCGCCTTCCAGATCTCGGTGATCTTCGCAGCTGGTCGGTAGACGGACAGGCGGCGGACGATTTCGGCTGCTTTGATCAGGGCGTTGTCTGCACCGAACGGCATCGAACCATGGGCCGGTGTGCCGGACACACGCAGGCGTCGCCAGGCGATCCCTTTCTCGCCGGTATTGACGACGACCCGCCGCACGGCGTCATGACCGATCGATGACCATCCGCCCATTTCCGTCAGCACGAAATCGCTCTTGATCGCATCCCAGTGGTGGTCGACCATCCACTCAGCGCCCCAATGGCCGCCGGCCTCCTCGTCGGCAACCCCGAAGTAGACGAGCGTGCCTTTCGGCTTCCAGCCGCTCTTCGCCAACGTTCGGAAGGCGACGGCCATCGAGGCGGTGAGGTTGAGCATGTCGATCGCCCCGCGCCCCCAGACCTCGCCGTCGATCAATTCGCCGGCGAACGGATCGCGTGACCAGCCTGCCGGGTTGACGGGCACGACGTCGGTGTGGCCCATGAGGCACAACGTCGGAGCCGTCGGATCGGAACCCTCGATGCGGGCTACGACCGAACAGCGTTTTGGATGCGACTCGAACTGTTCGACGCCGATACCAGCGCCTGCGAGGTAGTCGTCGAGCAGATCGGCGTTGCGTTTCTCTCCGCCGGAATTTGGGGTCCCGTCGTTGACGCATTCGTTGCGGATTAGCGCCTGCAAGAGTTCGGTTGTCGCACCTGTCAGTTCGTTGGCCATGCCCCAGTTGAGCGCACTCAGCCCGCGGATTCAAGCCCGAGCGTGTCTACGCCTCGGCTCGCTGGATGCCGTCGCGACTTCTGTGGACCGTTTTGCACCCCCGGCGGTGCACCAGTGGACTCAGTTTCCGGAAAAGAGACCGTCAGTCGCCAGGCTCGTGACCGTGGCCGCCGCCATCGACGGCGTTCCCGAGATCGTTGACGACCGCATCCCGACTGGCGACCGGCGCCAAGTTCCATTGCGCCTCGATCGTGCGCATGATCGACGTCGTGTCGTACACGGTGTGATCCACGCCGGAGCGGTGGATGTCGCCGCCGATGACGAGCGCCGGGATGCGGGTCCCCGGGCCGAACAGGTCGTGGGGCCCGTCCGTGCCCATCCCAGGGGGCGACACGTGATCCCACTGGCCGCCGAACTCGTCGTAGGTGACGACGATCAACGTGTCCTTGGCGTTCGGCCCGTGCTCGATCGCCGAGATCAGATCGACGAGGTGATCACTGCCCTTCGGTTCACTGGCGTAGCCGGGATGCTCGTTCTCGTTGCCGAGCGGCTTGACGAAGCTGACCGCCGGAAGACGCCCGTGCTTGGCAGCTTCGATGAAGTTCTGTTCGTCCTGTAGATGTGAACGGTCTGACTGGCCTGGCGCATAGCGGGCGTAATAGTTGAACGGCTGATGGTGGGTCTGGAACGAGAAGTCAGGACAATACGGGAACCCTCCATGGCCGGCGAGGTCCGGTGATGCCGGCGAGGCGTTCGGGTCGGAGCATGCTGTTCCGGTGCCGTTCGTCCAACCCTTACCGCCGACGTTGCCGCTGGCATTGTCCCAGCCGCCCGAGAACCACGCCCAGCTCACATGGGCATCGGTGAGGCGGTCGCCGATCGTCAGATCGGTCGAGGTGTCATCGACGAGTGGCATCTTCGCTCCGAAGGCGTTCGTCGGCTGGTACGGCGGCTGCACCGTATTGACGGCATAGTCGCCGCACGCGTAGCCGGCCACCGTAGTCGTCAGGCCGCACGCCTGTGTGTCCGCGCCGTCGGTTGGTGTGATTGCCGAGTGATACAGCGGATACCCCCCCTTCGGGAAGCCGTTAGTGTCGAGCACCGAGTGCGTCCCCCCGGCGAATGGCGGTGCAGTGGCGGCGACGAGGTACTGGTGGTTGAGGAACGAGCCGCCGAAGGCTGCCTGGAAGAACTGATCGAGCACGACGTAGTTCGGTGCCTTGCGGCTGTGCAGATACTGGTAGATCGGGAGTTTCGTCGTGTCGTAGTAGCCCATCGTCATGCCGGCAGAGTCGCTGCCGGTCACGTAGCGGTTCTGCCTCCCGCCGTTCAGTTGGTACTGCTCCTGGTAGAACCGATGCACGAGATCGCGGGTGCAACCACCGGTGACCCCTTGGCCGTCGAGCACACCGAACGGATGGGTAAACAGTTGGCTCGGGATCGGGCACGTCGTCGCCGTTGCCGGGATGAAGTTGTCGATATTGAATGGTTGATTGGCGAAGTGATACGCCGTTGAAGGTTTCCCGGCGCCGTAGGAGAACGTCGTCGTGCTGCAGTCCGGCGACAGCGGCGGCGACATGAGGTTGAGGTCGCTCATCAGTAGGCACTGGTACGGAGCACCAGAGGCGTCGACCTGGATGGTGGTCGACGGCGTGGCCATCGCCCGGCCGATCACCGGCTCGCCGCCGACCGTCCCCCAGTTGCCGTAGAGGTTGTCGAAGCTGTGGTTCTCCTCGTAGATCACGACGAGATGTTTGACCTTACCGAGCGGCCCGTCGTGCGGACGCGCGTCGGCTGCGGCGGGAAGGACTCCTGCGGTGCCGAGCGCCATGCACGCAAGCAATGTGGTAGCTGTTCCGATCCGACGTTCCATCTCGTTCCCCCCTGAGAGACAACTGTGTATGGACCGCAGGCTACGTCGCCCGGGTGCGCCTGGCAAGGTCAAACGTTCCAGGTGCCGGTCGACATGTCTGCGCACAGGTGCGGGCGACACCCCAGCGGGTACACCGAATAGCCCGTCGATGTGCGACCTCAGCGATGCTGCACAGACTTCTGTGGACCGTTTTGCACCGCCGGCGGTGCACCAGTGGACTCAGTATCGGTGCCGGGAAGGGGGATTATTCCTGGGGGATGGTCGGCTTTGCCGGGCCGCTCGGCAGGAACCAGCTGTCGCCGTTGAGGATCTGCTCCGACTCCGCAGGGCCCCACGTACCGCGCACGTATGGATACACCGGGCCGGGGTTGTCGAGTGCCGGTTGGACGATGCGCCAGGTTTCCTCGACGATGTCGATGCGCGCGAAGCGGCGGGGGTTGCCGTCGAGGGCGTCGTTGATCAAGCGCTCGTAGGCTTCCTGGCGCTCGCCGAGGGCGGCGGCGAAGTCGACGCTGACGTCGACGTCTTCGCTGTCGAGGTTTCCGCCGGGCGTCTTCGCCTGCAACGTGAACGTCACGCCGTCGTTGCTGCCGAGGCGGAAGCGGACGAGGTTGCGGTTCGGGGTCGGTCCGCCCGACTCGTCGAACAACATGCGCGGCGGGCTGTCGAATTCGACGACGGCCTCGGTGGCCCCCGATGTCAGACCTTTGCCGGCGCGCACGTAGAACGGCACACCCGCCCAACGCCACGAATCGATCTCGAACTTCACGGCCACATAGGTCTCGACCGTCGAATCCGGAGCGACGCCCGGCTCGTCGAGGTAGCCGGTGAACTGACCGCGGACCATGTGGTCACAGTCGAGCGCACGGGTCGCTGACAACACTTTGGCCTTTTCGTCCTGCAGATGCTTCGAGTCCGGCCCCACCGGCGGTTCCATCGCCAACAGTGCGACGACCTGGAGCAGGTGGTTCTGCAGTACGTCACGGATGGCGCCGACGGAGTCGTAGAACGCGCCTCGGCCCTCGATGCCGATCGATTCGGCCATCGTCAACTGCACGCTGCGGACGTAGTTGCGATTCCATACCGGCTCGAGCAGGGAGTTCGAAAAGCGGAATACCAACAGGTCCTCCACGCTCTCCTTGCCGAGGTAGTGGTCGATACGGAAGATGCGTTCCTCCGGGAAGACCGAATGCAGCGTGTCGTTCAACGCCTCGGCAGAGGCGAGATCACGGCCGAATGGCTTCTCCACGACGATGCGACCGCGGTCGTTGAGACCGGCACCGGCCAGCGCGGTGACGACAGTCGGGAACATCGAAGGCGGGATCGCCATGTAGTAGACGCACGTCTCGCTGCTGTGGCTGTCGAGCGTCTCCGCGAGCGACGCCCACGTCGCCTCGTCGCCGTAGTCGCCCTGGACGAGGTCGAGCCTGGCGAGCAGTGCGTCGATGACGACGGCCGCTGCGCTGGGGAACGCGGCGACGATCGAGTCGTGGGCGTGTTGGCGGAAATCGTCGTCTGACCAGTCGCTGCGGGCAACGCCGATCACGGGAACGCTGAGTTCACCGCGCCGTTCGAGGTTGTACAGCGCAGGGAAGATCTTCTTCTTCGCCAGATCGCCGGTCGCTCCGAAGAGGACGAGCGCGTCGGCAGTGGGTTGCATGTTGGTGCTCGACATGGTGCTGGTCTTCTACTTCTCGGCCGGTGCTGTCTTGGCCGGCTCGCTCTTGACCTCGGCATGGCCGCCGAACTGCGAACGCATCGCCGACAACAGCTTGTTGGCGGTCAGCCCTTTGCCCTGCGAATTGAAGCGTTCGTAGACCGCTGCCGCCAGGACAGGCGCCGGGACACCCTCGTCGATCGCCGCGTGCATCGTCCAACGACCCTCGCCGGAATCGCTGACGCGGCCGGCGAATCCGTCGAGTTGCGGGTCAGCGACGAGCGCCGCCGCCGTCAGGTCGAGCAGCCACGAGGCGACGACGCTGCCACGGCGCCATACCTCGGTGACCGCCTTGAGGTCGATGTCGTACTGGTAGTACTGCGGGTCTGCGAGCGGGGCTGTCTCGGCGTCCTTGGAATGATCCTCACGACCGATGCCGGCATTGGCGATGATGTTCAAACCCTCGGCGTAGGCCTGCATCATCCCGTACTCGATGCCGTTGTGCACCATCTTGACGAAGTGCCCGGCGCCGTTCGGGCCGCAGTGCATCCAGCCGCGTTCCTCCGATGTCGCCTCCCCGGTCCGTCCCGGTGTGCGCTCTGCGGTGCCGATACCGGGGGCGAGCGTGTCGAAGATCGACGCCATCCGGTCGACGGCTTCGTCGTCACCGCCGATCATCAGGCAGTAGCCGCGCTCGAGCCCGAAGACGCCACCGCTCGTGCCGACGTCGAGATAGTGGATTCCCTTGTCGCGCAGCGGCGCGGCCCGGTCGATGTCGTCGCGGTACCAGCTGTTACCACCGTCGATGATCGTGTCGCCGGAGGAGAGCAGCGGCTCCAGTTGAGCGATGGTCGAGTCGACGAAGGCCGCCGGAACCATGATCCAGACGTTGCGCGGCGCAGCGAGCTTGGCGATGAAATCCTCGAGCGACGACGATCCCGTCGCGCCCTCCGAAGCGAGTTCGCTGACGGCCGCCGCGCTGACGTCGTAGGCCACGCAATCGTGCCCGTCCTTCATCAAACGACGCACCATGTTGGCGCCCATGCGGCCGAGGCCGATCATTCCGAGTTGTGTCTGCTCCGTTGCCATATGCCCCCATCGTCGCGCATCCGACCCAGGTCCCAGCACAGAAGTAAGGTGATTTCCGATGAATTCTCGTGATCTCGACGACGATGTCGAAGGCGTGGCTGCAGCGCATTTAGTTCTCCTTCAGCACCTCGATGCACTGCTCGAAAGCGGCGAACTCGATCCGGCCGCTCTCTCGATGCTCCCCGACTGGACGGTCGGCCATCTATTGACACATCTGGCGCGAAACGCCGACGGTACGCGCGGCATGCTCGAGGGCGCCTCTCGCGGCGAACAGCTGCCGACGTACCCGGGTGGCCCGGACCAACGCAACAGCGATATCGAATCCGGTTCGAAGCGCGGGGCCGAGGAATTGGTCACCGATGTGCGAATGACGATTTGGAAACTCGACGCCGCATGGGTCGGTCTCGACGCCGAAGGGTGGGCGGGCGGGGGCAAGCTGCTGAATGGTGAACCGGTGCCGGCAACGATCATTCCGTTCCGGCGTTGGCGTGAGGTCGAGGTCCACCACGTCGACCTCGGCGTTCCCGGTTTCGGCGTCGACGATTGGTCCGACGCCTACGTCGCCAAGGAGTTGGCCATCCAGATGCGCCAGTGGAAGAGCCGGCGGCCGATGGGCATGACCGATCTTCCGCAGGCCGTCAACGGGCTCAGTGCCAAGCGGCGATTGGCCTGGCTGATATCCCGACTCGTCGTGGACGGCGTCGAGGCGCCGGGCCCCTGGAGCTGACGACAGTCTGAACGACGGATCACCCGCGAAGTGATAGCAAGAGTGTCGTGACCGAACCGACGCCGTTCCACGACCTCGACGCCTACATTGCGCTGCCTCGCCTCGGGGGATTGGCGCTGTCGCCGGACGGTTCGCGACTCGTGACGGCGATGAGCGTCCTCGATCCGAAGCGAACCACGTACGTGACCTCGCTGTGGCAAATCGATCCTCGCGGCGTTCGACCCGCCACCAGGCTGACTCGCAGCGCCAAGGGTGAGAACGGTGCGGCGTTCCTACCGGACGGTTCGCTGCTGTTCGTCTCCGCCCGTCCGGATCCCGCCGGGTCGGCCGGGTCGCAGGACGAGCCGACGGCTGCGCTCTGGCGTCTGCCTGCCGGCGTCGGCGAAGCTGGCGTGGTGGCGACTCGTCCCGGCGGCGTCAGTGGGGTGGTCGTCGCCGAGGAGAGCGGCACGATCGTCGTCAGTTCCGAAACGTTGCCAGGCTCGACCGATGCCGAAGACGACCAGCGCCGCCGCGTGGCGCGCAAGGACAACAAGATCAGCGCGATCCTGCACGAGACCTACCCGATCCGGTTCTGGGATCACGACCTCGGCCCCGCCCTTCCTCGGCTGATGATTGCCGAGGCGCCGACCGGTGAGACCGAGAGCGACATCGAGAGCGTCGGCGCTGTCGTGAGCAACGTGGAGAGCGCGACCGTCGAACTGCGCGATCTGACCGGTCACCTCGGGACCGCGCTGTCGACGGACGAGGCCTCGTGGGCGATCTCGCCGGATGGGCGGACGGTCTATGCGGCCTGGAGTGTCGTCGAGGCCGGCGGTTCCGACCGCTTGGCGATCGTCGCCATCGACGTGGCTTCCGGGCACCGGGTGGAACTGCTGTCCGACGCCGATCACGAGTATCTGATGCCGGCTGTGTCGCCGGACGGCGCGCGCCTGGCCTACGTCGTCATGACCAGGTCGACCGCGAGTCAGCCACCGGACCTGCAGTTGGCGATCGCCGAACTCGGCACCGGCGGCCTGTCGATCGGCGACGTGCGGATCATCGCCGCCGAGTGGGACCGCTGGCCCAGCCAACCGGTGTGGACGCCTGATGGCACTGCCCTCGTCGTCGCCGCCGACTCCGACGGATGCGCACCACTGTTCCGCTTCGACCTCGAAAGCGGCACAGAGACCTCGACAGTGACGCGGCTCACGGGCGATCACGGTGCGTATACGAGCATCTGCATCGACCCCGCCGGCGCGTGGATCTATGCGATGCGATCGGCGATCGACGCGCCGTCCGCTCCCGTGCGCATCGCCGCAGCCGGTGCCGGCCAGCAACCGACGATGCTGCGCAGTCCATATCCCGTGTGGGCACTGCCGGGGTCGCTCACCGAGGTCTCGGCCGTCGCCGTCGACGGGACACCCCTGCGGGCGTGGCTCGTACTGCCCGATGGCGCAACCGAGGCCTCGCCTGCGCCACTGCTGCTGTGGATCCACGGTGGTCCGCTGGGTTCGTGGAACGCGTGGTCATGGCGTTGGAACCCGTGGCTGATGGCCGCGTCAGGCTATGCGGTCCTGTTGCCGGACCCGGCGATCTCCACGGGGTACGGCCGCGATTTCGTCGCCAGAGGTTGGGGTGCGTGGGGCGCAGCGCCGTACACCGATCTGATGGCGATCACCGACGCTGCAGAACAGCGCGCCGACATCGATGCCACACGCACCGCGGCGATGGGTGGTTCGTTCGGTGGCTACATGGCGAACTGGGTGGCTGGGCATACCGATCGCTTCAAGGGCATCGTGACGCACGCCAGTCTCTGGGCGTTGGACCAGTTCGGCCCGACGACCGACGGCTACCACTACTGGCGTCGGGAGATGTCGCCGGAAATGATGCTGGCGAACAGCCCGCATCACTTCGTCGATCAGATCACGACGCCGATGCTGGTCGTCCACGGAGACAGGGACTACCGGGTGCCGATCGGCGAGGCCCTGCGGTTGTGGGCCGAACTCGCAGAACGCCACGGCGGCGACGACGGCACGATGCCGCACAAGTTCCTCTACTTCCCCGACGAAAACCACTGGGTGCTCAGTCCGCAGCACGCCAAGGTCTGGTACTCGACAGTTCTGGCGTTCCTCGACACGACGATCAACGGCGTCGACTGGGTTGTCCCCGACGTACTCCGCTGACCTCCGCAGGGCGGCCGGGAGACTGTTCGAAGTCGATGCGGGTGGACGTGTAGGCAGACCACGGGGGCGCATTACGCCGACCTGTGGTGTCGGCCCGCTGTGGTGTCAGCCCTGACGGGGTGTACCACGAAGTGCTACACCTATGGCTGTGCCGACACCACGAGCTGGGTCGTCGCGCTGCGGGACCCGGACGATGTGCATCACGCCGCTGCGGTGGCGGTCGACGAGGCGATCGGCGACGAGTCGGTGCTCATCGCCGCCGTGACACTCGCAGAGTGTCTGGTTGCACCGGCGAAGCTTGGCAACGTAGATGTGGCCGAGGCGGCGTTGCGAGCTGCGTTCGACATCGAGGACCACGACGACAGCGCTCCGCGGCGGTGGGCGAGCAGACGCGCAGTCGCCGAGTTGCGGCTTCCGGACGCGATCGTGATGGAGGCAGCGCTGCACCATGGCGCCTGCGGTATCGCGACCTTCGATGCGCGGCTCGCTGCGTGTTGCCGCGCTGCTGGACTGGATGTGCTCGGGGACGTGTAACGCCGACTGGCCGAGCGGATCGGCCAAGCCCTGTTATGCAGCTGGTTGCAACGCTGTTTGGATGCCAGTCAGACCGTGCAACAAGGCCTGCTGTCCCGCCTCGTCCAGCAGGGCGTACGCCGGTTGGACGATGAGATCGGTCACCGTCTCTGCGCGGTCGAGCTTGGCCCGATCCTCGTCGGTGACTACAGCCGCGTCGGCAGCCGTCCATCCGAAGAATTCGACCATGTCAGGCCGCTTGATGAAGTGCGCACGAGTGTCGGCCAAGCCGACAGATCTGATGGCGATGAGATGAGCGCTGCCACGGAACTCACGCAGTACGGCGATCACCTGCATTGCCCGGCCCGCCAGATCAGCAGCCGGCGGCATCTGTTTGATTCCGGAAAATAGTGCAAGCCCGGTGTCATCGGCGGCGACGATGACCTGCTCGGCGGCCGCGACGAAGGCTTCGAGGCCATCGACGTCTGCGAGTTTGGCGCGGCCGAGGTCTGCGCACGCTTCCCAGTAGAGAGCAGCTGCGGCGGTCGGCGAGATTTTCGTCTTGGCGGAGTTCCACATCTTGGTGATCAATTCGGGATGGAAGTACCCGAAGGCGCTGGCGACGACGGCAGCAGAGGTATCACCGAGGACACCACCGCGTCCGAGGAAGTACAGCCGGAAGGCATCGAGGCCCTGTTCCTTCCCTTTGGCTGCTGTCTCGGGAATGAAGTAAAACGCGGCACCGAGTGTGCCGATCGTCGGGCAGGCGGCAAGAAGAAGTTCGTCTGGAGTCATCGCCGGCGACACTACACAGACGCCGTCCACCGGGCCGAGGTGCAGCGCCGAGTGCAGCATCGAAGCAAAAATGTACGTATGCGCTGGGGCCGCGCTCTGGTGAGTGTGCCAGAACTCGTCGCTGCGATCGCCTCGGACGCTGCGTCTCGACGGTTTCACGGGCTGTGCTACTCTCTGATCGAGGCTGGATACGCGACACCACCGTGCATCCAACACTTCCCGAGAGGGACTATCGGATGAGTTTACGCACCTCGACGGAGACCGGTACTCCGTGAGCACGCCGCAGATCCTCAACGCGCGTCTGCGCGTTCCCCAGGTCAGGGCGATCCCGCGCCAGCGGCTCGACGAGCTGCTCGATCAGGCCTGGCAGCACAGGGTCACGCTCGTGCTGGCGCCTGCAGGCTCCGGAAAGACAACAGCGATCGCCGAGTTCGCAGCACGCGCCGAGCACCCTGTGGGCTGGTTCACGTCCACCGGTTGTGACGGGACAGCGGCGAGCTTCGTGTCGTACGTCAACTCCTCGCTCGCCATCGCCCACCCCGGTATCACGCCTGGTTGGCGCGACGTGAACGAGGCGATCGAGGCCCTCGACCAACTGCAAACGCCGATCGCGCTGGTCATCGACGATGTCCACACGCTCTTCGCAACGCCTGCGGAGGAGGCACTCGGGCAACTGATCGAAGATGCTCCAGACCATGTCAAGATCGTTATCGGCACCCGCAGGGAGCCCTCCTTCGACCTCACCAGAATGCGATTGGCCGGCAGCGTGATGACGATCGGCGCCGACGAGTTGCGGTTCCGATCGTGGGAGGCGGAACAGCTGTTCCGTGACCTGTACGACACCTGGTTGCGGCCAGACGATGTCGCCCGCCTGTCCAGACGCGTCGAGGGTTGGGCAGCTGGCCTGCAACTGTTCCACCTTGCTGCCCGCACGCTCACGCCCCCGGAACAGCGCAGGTTGATCGACCGCCTGGGCGGCCAGGCACGGATCGTCCGTGACTATCTGGCGGCGAATGTGCTGGGTCCGATCGCCCCCGAGTTGCGTACGTTCCTGATCGACACCTGCGTGCTCGGCGTCGTCACCCCCGCCAGTGCCGACTGTCTGCGCGATGAGACCGGCTCAGCGGCATACCTGCGCGAGTTGGCAGAGTCGCATCTGTTCACCGTCGCCCTCGACGACAACACGTACCGCTATCACGAGGTCATGCGTTCACAGCTGGAAGCGCTGCTCTACGAGCGCGACGGCGAGGAAGTGACAGCCCAGCGGTACCGTGCGGCTGCGCGTCTGCTCGAGGCAGAAGGACAGACGTATGAGGCGCTGCGCTGTTACGCGCACGCCTCGGAATGGGGTGATGTTCGCCGTCTCGCCAACCCTGAAGGCAGCGAGGCAGCTGCGGGTTCTGCTCACTGGATCGTCGACATTCCGGCATCGATCGTCGCCGATGACGCCTGGCTACTGCTCGCCAGGGCCCGCGCCGAACTGGCCTCTGGACGATTCAGCGCTGCTGCAGCGTCGTTCCAGCAGGCCGAGAGCAAAGCGATCGGTGCGGAGGTCGCCAATCGGTGCAGCGCAGAACGGACCGAGCTGAATGCCTGGCTCGACATGCGTGCACCAGCACCGACGAATTGGATTCTCCTCGCCCGTCAGGGGTGCCGGCGCGATCCCGCCGGAGCGGCTGCGGCCCTGGAACGGACCGGGGAGCCGACATCGCTGGTGGTCGCCGGCGCGCTGCTGATCGTCGCCGGGCAGGCAGAGCAGGCGACGACGGTGCTCGAGCGGGTGCTCGGTGAAGTCGTACTCACACCGTGGACGTACAGCGCAGCCGTCGTATCGCTGGCGACAGCTCGTTTGCTGCAGGGTTCCACTTCGGCCGGCCAGGCGCTCGACGAGGCGGAGGCCTACGCCGAACGGGTGGGAGCAGGATGGGTGGCGAGGATCGCGCGCGCCGTGCTCGCCCTGACCCGGCGTGTGAACGGGGTCGAGGAGGCGACACGCGTCGGGCAGCTGTGCGAGATCGATGGGGACCCGTGGGGCGCAGCCTTTGCGGCCTTGCTCGCCGGTCTCGGAGGCGCTCGCAGCGGACGTACCGACCCGTCGCCAATTTCCGCGTTGCGCAACGCTGCCGAGCGATTTCGTGAACTGGGCGCGACAGCACTGCAGAGCGTCGCTCTGCTCGGCGCAGCTGCGTGCCTCGATCGGGCTGGTGATCCCGATGCCGTACGGGCCGAGGCAGAAGCACGTGCGCTGAGCCACAGCAGCGGCACCTCGGCGGCGCGCGGACTGTTGGACGGGTTGCTGTCGGCCGGTACCGCGAGCGTCGCTGGCCTTGCCGGCATTTCCCGTGTCTCTGGCACCGCTGGGTTGAATGGCACCGCTGGGTCGAATGGCACCGCTGGACTGTCGGCCACTGCTGATGCCCCGGACACGTCTGGCGCGATTTCGAACGGGGCCTCGAAGCTCGACCGGGAGGCGGCATCCAGCGTTGCCGGCGGTTCGCTTTCCGCACCGATGATCGAGTCGACGTGTTTCGGGCGCTTCGCCGTGCGGGTCGGTGGCAACGAAATTTCGTTCGCTTCGCTGCGCCCGCGCGCCCGAACACTGCTGCGCCTGCTGGTGGTCAACGCAGGCGCTGCCGTGCACCGAGAAGTCATCGTCGATGCGCTGTGGCCGGAGAGCGACCGCGAGACTGGCGTCCGCAATCTCCAGGTGGCGATCTCCGCTGTTCGTAAGGCGTTGAGCGACGCGGGCGTCGCCGACGAACTCGGCGTCGTGCGTCAGGACGAGGGGTATCGGGTGGTGTTCGCCGGTGGCGACGGCTGCGACGTGGTGCGCTTCCGCACGGCGACGTCCGCTGTGAAGATGGCGCTTGCCAACGTAGGCGAAGACGCTGCGTTCGAGGCGGCGATGGCTGCGCTTCGAGAGCATCGCGGGGAACTGCTCGCCGAGGACGGTCCGGCGGAATGGGCGCAACCGGCGAGACAACTCGTCGGCAAGCAATTCGAGTCTGCTGCGGTACTCGCAGCGACCGGTTACGTCAAACGTCGGCAATTCGTCGACGCCGCCGAACTGTGCGAAATGGCGCTGGTGAGCAGGCCGTTCGCCGACGGTCTGTGGCGACTGCTGATCCAGGCCCATCGTGACCAAGACAACGTTGCCGCTGCCGCCGAAGTGCAGACCCGCTACGACAAGATGCTTGCAGAGGTCGGTTGATGAATTCACCACGACAGCCCCGCCGACGTGAACTCGCCGCGCCGCGTTCGATTCCCTTTCCTCGTTCATGGCCGCTCGGCGTGCTGCTGACGATCGCCCTGCTGTTCGGTGCCTTGGTCGCCGCCAGGATCGCCGTCGACAAGGCGTCAGCGGCCGGATCACCGCAGACCGAGCTGATCTCACAGCAGGCCAACGACGGCGTCCCCCTGGGAACGCCGCAGGACAACAGCCATACGCCGACAATTTCCGGCGACGGGCAGTTCGTTGCATTCACGTTCCAGCCAGACAATCCCTCTGGTGCGCTTCGCGACCGCCAGGTTCCGGCCACGCTCGCCATTCAGAACGCCTACGACCACACGACCGTGAGCCGTGATGGATGTTTCGTCGCGTTCAACGGTTTCGCGCCCGGGGGCCGGCAACCGCAAGTGCTGAACCGTTGCGCCGGCGGTGATCCGCAGGTCCTGACGATTCCCAGTGCATTGTCGAGCGGGATGTCCATTTCCAGGCTAGACATTTCGGCCCACGGCCGATTT
>JAYTOR010000111.1:0-1681 GCA_043747685.1 Actinomycetota bacterium | reverse complement strand
GTCGAACCGTCCGTGTCGTTCAGTGTCACCGACTTCCAGACAGCCGCCAACGTCGCCACCACCGACATCGTCCGGCGTGATCGCATTGCATTGCTCGTGGCAGGCACTGGTCTGTACCTGAAATCGCTCACCGATCACTTCGATCCCCCGGGGCGTTGGCCTGACATCAGAGCAGCGCTCGAAGCCGAGGCGGCAGCAGGCGAAGGCCCCGGCCCGCTCTACTCGCGGCTACAACGGCTCGACCCTGCTGCGGCGACGAAGATGGAGCCGACGAATGGCAGGCGCATCATCAGGGCATTGGAGGTCTGCATCGGCAGCGGCCGGCCGTTCAGCTCGTACGGACCCGGCGTCGACGCCTATCCGCCGAGCACGATCACCCAGGTCGGAATCCGGTGGCCCCGAGCAGCGCTGACCGAACGCATCAGCGCCAGGGTGCAGGCGATGGTCGCCGATGGTCTCGTCGCCGAAGTGCAGGCGCTCGCCGCCGAACCTGCCGGCCTGTCGCCGACTGCACGCCAGGCGCTCGGCTACAAGGAGATCATCGATCACCTCGAAGGGCGGGCCTCGCTCGAAAAGGCGATCTCCCTGATCGTGCAGCGGACCCGCCAATTCGCTGTCCGCCAAGATCGCTGGTTCCGGCGCGACCCCCGCATCCGTTGGATCGAGCTTGTCGAAAGCCCGCTGGAAGCGTTCCCACTACTGCGTAGTCTGATGTGACGTGATCCTGCACTGCAGGAGGGCGTGACACACCCACACCGACATCCACAGTCGCTTCGGCGACACGCCGTTTTCGTTCGAGGATCGATGCACCCGATGACCCGTCTCAGCAAATATCACGGACTCGGCAATGACTTCCTCGTGCTCGTCGCCGACGACGCACTGACCGACGACGCGCTGACAGACGATGCACGGCCCGACGACCAATACGGGGCAGCTGCGCAGCGTTGGTGTGATCGCCGCACCGGCATCGGTGCCGACGGGCTGCTGATCCTCAGCATCGATACCGTCGACGCAGACATCCTCAAGATGGTCCTCTACAACGCCGACGGCAGCCGTGCAGAAATGAGCGGCAATGGCATTCGCTGTCTCGCCCAGGCTGCTTACCGGGCGCAGGGCCGAACGGGTGAACAGAGTTACATGATCAGTACCGACGCAGGACTGCGTCCCGTGATCGTGACGCCGACCGAGGATCCGAACACGGTGCAGGCCAGCGTGGCAATGGGGTCCGTCGGCGAGCTCGACGTTCCGAACGGCTGGCATGCGCTGCAGTGTGACGAACTGCGTCCGGTCGCACATCTGAGCCTCGGGAACCCGCACAGCGTCGTTGGTGTCGAAGACGTCGGCGTCCCCGACCTCGCTCACCTCGGCTCGCTCGTGCCGCATGTCAACCTCGAGATCATCGAGCCGGGACCTGAGCTGAACGGCGTCACGATGCGCGTGCACGAGCGGGGCGCCGGCATCACCATGGCGTGCGGCACCGGTGCGTGCGCAGCAGCGTGGGCTGCGGCGTCATGGGGTCTCGTCCCCGCAGGTTCCACGGAAATCGTTGTACACATGGACGGCGGAGATGCAAGAGTGCGTCTGCACGAGCCAGCGGTCGATCACGTCACGTTGATCGGCCCAGCGACGTTCGTGTGCGACATCCTCATTTCATGATGCCGACCAGACCATGATGCCGCTG
>JAYTOR010000110.1:0-3512 GCA_043747685.1 Actinomycetota bacterium | reverse complement strand
GTGCTCGCCTGCGCCAGGCCGGACGTCGTCAAGGCCTGTGCCCCCTACTACGGCCTCATCCCGTGGGAGAGCGCTGCGCCGGACTGGTCGGCATTGTCGGCGAAGGTCGTCGGCGAATACGCAGAGTTCGACGAGTATTTCGGCCCTGGTCCGACAGGGGAGTTGCAGGAGACGCTCCGTGGCCTCGGGAAGGACGCAACCCTGCACATCCACCCTGGCGCTCACCACGCCTTCTTCAACGACGCCCGCCCGGAGGTCTACGACGAAGCTGAATCGAAGATCGCCTTCGCCCGCACGACGGACCTGTTCCACGAGGTGCTCGGGAAGTAGCTGCCCTCGAAACGTCGCGCTCGTCGCGCTCGGAACATTGTCGCGTTCAGAACGTCGCAGAACGTCGCAGCAGGGTGAGGTGGCGGCTCGGGCGCAATGGGATACGGCTCGTAGGCTGTGTCGCCGATGAGTGCCTCCCGTTTCGCCGCAATCCTCTTCGACGCCGGAGGAGTACTGGTGCTGCCGGACCCGACGGTGCTCAGCCCGCTGCTCGTCTACCACGGCGGTGATCCTGCGCTGTCGGCACACTTCAGGGCGCACTATCGGGGGATGGCCGCCAAGAGTGCAGCCGGCTCACACGAGGGCTTCTGGCATGACTACAACTTCGCCTACGTCCGTTCGATCGGCGTGCCGGAGGACGAGGTCGAGGATGCGGCGCATCTGCTCGACCGCACACGTAATGCAGCGATCTGGCGTTGGCCGATCCCCGAGAGCATGTCGGGGCTCCGGTCGTTGGAGGCAACCGGCGTACCGATGGGCGTCGTCAGCAACGCGTCCGGTCAGATCGAGGCGGTTCTCGCCCGCAGTGGCGTCTGTCAGGTCGGCGCCGGTCGAGGCATTGCGATGCGCGTGATCATCGACAGCCACGTCGTCGGTGTCGCCAAACCCGACCCGAAGATCTTCACTTTCGCCTTCGAGCATTTCGACGGGATCGAGCCGTCACAGATCGCTTACGTCGGCGATTCGGTGACGATGGACATCGGCGGTGCACGAGCTGCCGGCATGCACCCGATTCTCATCGACCCGTATGGCGACCACCCGGACGCCGATTTCGAGACGATTCGCACCCTCCACGACCTCGTCTAGGTTCTCCCTCACTCCATCGCGCAGCTACTGGATGGCTGCAATGGCGTCTGCGACGGCGATTGCCCGCCGGGCGTTGACGACGTGGAGGTTCTCGATCATCCTGCCATCGACAGTGACGACACCCTTGCCGGCGGCGAGGCCCTCGTCGAAGGCGGCGATGACCCGACGGGCATGGGCGACTTCGTCCTCGGTCGGCGCCCACACCTCGTTGGCGATGTCGACCTGGCCGGGGTGGATCAGTGTTTTGCCGTCGAAGCCCATCTGCGCGCCCTGGACGCACTCGTCGCGAAATCCTTCGAGGTTCTTGACGTCGTTGTAGACCCCGTCGAGGATGACCTTGCCGGCTTCGCGTGCGGCGCCAAGCGCAGTCGCCAGATGAGGCACGAGTGGATGGCGTCCGGGAACGAGCGCAGCGCGTAACTCTCGCGCCAGGTCGTTCGTGCCCATTACCAGCACGCTGACGCGCGGGTGGGCAGCAATTGTCCTCGTGTCGAAGATCGCCGTCGGTGTCTCGATCATCGCCCAGATCGTCATCGTCGATGGCGCCCCTGCTGCGTCCAGCAGCGAGGAGATCCGGTCGACGTAAGCGACCGAGCCGACCTTGGGGATGACGACGGCCGCCGCGCCGGACGTCGCTGCTGCCGCGAGGTCGTCGGCACCCCAAGGCGTATCGAGGCCGTTGCAACGGATCGTCAGTTCCCGGTTTCCGTACTCGGTCGAACCGGCTGCGGCGACGGCGTTGGCGCGAGCGCTCACCTTGACATCAGGGGCCACGGCATCTTCGAGATCGAAGATGATTGCATCGGCGGCGATCGTCTTGGCCTTCTCCAGAGCGCGTTCATTGGCGGCGGGCATGTAGAGCACCGAGCGCCGCGGGCGGAGTGCGTCGTGAGTCGTGGGGGTCGTTGTCATCGTCGTCCGCGTTCAGAATCCGTATGCAGCGGCGAGTTGCGGATCGCGCGCCGCCAACTGATGGGCGAGTTCGACGACGACCTTGCACT
Source organism: Actinomycetota bacterium (assembly GCA_043747685.1). Taxonomy (GTDB): domain Bacteria; phylum Actinomycetota; class Acidimicrobiia; order Acidimicrobiales; family Ilumatobacteraceae; genus JANXUF01. The sequence continues at coordinate 1,374 of JAYTOR010000110.1, read as the reverse complement.
GCTTGACCGAGGCGTCGTCCTCCATCTTGCCGTCGAGCAGCACGGCACCCGTGCCGTCGCCCATCGCATCGATGACCCGCTGCGCCTGCAAGACGTCGGACGGGCGCGGACTGAAGACGCGCTTGGCGATCTCGATCTGCACCGGGTGCAGGCTCCATGCACCGACGCAGCCGAGCAGGTAGGCGTTGCGGAACTGGTCCTCGCAGGCGACGACGTCCTTGATGTCGCCGAACGGCCCGTAGAACGGCAGAATCCCGAATGTCGCGCAGGCGTCGACCATGCGGGCGATCGTGTAGTGCCACAGATCCTGCTGATAGGTGGTCCGCGACGCATCGGGATGAAGTGGATCCGGGTCGGCGCGCACGAGATAGTCGGGGTGGCCGCCACCGACGCGCGTCGTCTTCATACGACGGTTGGCAGCAAGGTCGGCCGGTCCGAGGCAGACACCTTGCATCCGCGGGCTGGCACCGCAGATCTCTTCGATGTTGGCGACGCCACGGGCGGTTTCGAGAATGGCGTGGATCAGTAGCGGCTTCTTCAACCCGGCCTTGGCCTCCAACTGGGCGAGCAGACGGTCGACATAGTGGATGTCCTCCGGCCCCTCGACCTTTGGGATCATGATGACGTCGAGTTTGTCGCCGATCTCGCTGACGAGGGTGACGATGTCGTCGAGACCCCATGGCGAGTCGAGACTGTTGACGCGCGTCCACAACTGCGTCGAGCCCATGTCGACGGAGTTGGCGACGTTGATCAGCCCGGCGCGTGCCGCCTCCTTGTCGACCATCGGAATCGCATCTTCGAGGTTGCCGAGCAGGATGTCGACCGTCGGGATGACCTCCGGCAGTTTGGCGACGACCTTGGCGATCTGTGGTGGGAAGAAGTGCACCACCCTGCTCGGACGGAACGGTATTTCGCGGAGGGGCTCTGGAGCACCGACGGCAAGCGGCTTGAAGAAGTCTCTGGGGCTACGCACGCGATCGAAGCTAACCGACCGCCCTGGCACCTGACACGATTTCCTCGGCGTACTACCTGGCCAACTCTGGTTCGCGCTCTTCGGCGGTCGGGCGGCGTACTTCGTGCACTTGCTCTGCCCGATCTACCCGTTACCGCACGATTGCGTCGCTCGATTCAGTTGGTGTCGACGAGGCGGCGGGCGATGACCTTGAGGCAGAGTGTCTCGTCCGCACCTTCGAAGATGCTCAATACGCGGGCGTCGACGTACAGGCGCGAGACCGTGTACTCCTCGGCATAGCCGAAGCCACCGTGGATCTGCAACGCCTCGCGGGTGACCCATTCCGCTGCCCGGCAGACGTAGGCCTTGACCATCGAAGCCTCGACCTTGCCTTCACCCTTTCCCATCAGCGTGGCGACGTT
>JAYTOR010000109.1:0-4573 GCA_043747685.1 Actinomycetota bacterium | reverse complement strand
GCGCCGATTCGTTCCCGCTGCTTGGTGAACAGTTCGGGATATTCCCGGCGCAGAGCGCCTTCTTGTTCACCACTGATCACAACCCGCTGACTTGCATAGACGAACCCCTTGTCAGGGTCGTCGTGATAGGCGATGTTGAGGTCGACATGCTCGTGCTCGCCGGTCTCCGGATTGATGCGATCGATCCCGTTTTCGAGCACCCGCTCGATCTGCGCCGACCGGGAACCGAGGCGATCCTGCGGGATTCGCTTCCCCCAGTCGCGGTCGTAGTCGATAACACACAATCTGGCAACGACCGTGATGTCCGAATGGTCGCTGTTGTCCATGGCGTCTCCTCGTTGTTCGTGATCGCAGTGTCGTTCTAGCATCTCGCCGATGAGTGACGCTGCTGCTCCCCTCGACAGCGGGGTGAGCAACGTCCAGGGTCAAGAGGACCGACGCCACACTGCGAATACATCACCTCGGCGATCGATGACCGGAGATCGCCAAGATGGCAACGGTCTGGCACTCGCCGAGCAGGCCTTGGCATTGCGCGGCACCGATCCCGCAGCGGCAGCCGAGTTGGCCCGACGGGCGGTGATCGTCTCTGCATCACAGTCAGCCGGCCGTGGGCTCGGCCGGCGGGTGCTGGCGTTGCTGGCGCTCGACGGCGGCGACGTCGATGGCGCGCGTCGCCACATCCTTGCCGCAGTGCGGATCGCCGGGCAGCTCGCACCTGGCACCGTGGGCGAAGGCATCTACGTCAGCGCATCGGGCATCATGATGTTCGCCGGCAGGCCGCGGCAGTCCCTCGACTTCATCGAACGTGCCGTCGCCGAGACGGGCGGCACACCCACGTTCGATCTGCAATTCCAGCGCGCGTGGGTCCTTGCACGGGCAGGTGACCCGCAGGAGGCGTTGCGGTCTGCGAATCAATTGTCCCATCGGAGCGATCTCTCGGATCGTGACCGGGCCGATGCTGCAGCACTGGAGGCGACACTCGCGCTCGAACAGGGTCGCTACCGGGCTGCGCTGTCCGCTGTCCAGCGAACACTCGACTTCTACGCGTCCGGGCCTCCGTCGTTGGATTCGAACAGCGCATATCGCAACGCAGCTCTGATTTTCGCAGCACTCGGACAGCTGCCGGATGCGCTCGCGATGCTCGATCACGCTGAACGCGGTGCCAAGGAGTTGGGGCACCGCGTACAGACCTGGACGACGATTGCCAGAGCATGGACCTGTCTCTGGGGAAATCTGCATGAGGAGGCCTACACGGCGAGCGAACTGGCGTGGTCGTACGCAGCGAGAGCCGACCTCGATACCCGCGCAGAGAGCGGACAAATCCTCATGCGCTCGGCATTTGCTGCCGGGCGGACCGACCGGGGCGTGGAGATCGCTGCGCTGACGCGCGCGATGAAGATCAAATTGGGGCAGACGAACGGCGCCAGAATGTGCCAGTTGATGTTGCTGCGCCGGCGGGCAGCAACCAGCAGCGGGCTCCGGCAGCTGAGCACCACAGCCCACTTGGTCGGCGCCGGGTCTCAGCCGAATCAACTCGTTGCAGCGCATTTCGAAGCGTTCAGCGCAGCCCTCGAACTCGACAGGCTCGATATTGCCGGCGGTCATCGTTCGGTACTGCTGGCGAACCGTGCCAAGCTGCCGGCACTGGAGCAGGCGACGGTCTTGCTCGCGGAGTCGATGTGGCAATCGCGCCGTGGTGACTCCTCGAGGGCGCGTCGCAGTGTGACTGCCGGCCTGCAGGTGTTGCGGCGGCACAGGGCTTCGCTCGGATCGACAGAGTTGCGCACTGCAGCATCCGCGAGTGGCGAAGCGCTCGCGGCGATCGGTCTGCGGTTGGCGTTGGCGCGTGGCGGCGGACGCGACGTCCTCGCAGCGAGTGAAGCATGGCGTGCACAGGCGAGCCTGCGTCGCAGTGCACTGCCTGCAGCAGCCTCGGAAGCGCTCGACGAACTTCGCGGCATCGTCGCCAGAACCCAACTCTCGGACGGCGATCGAGCGGAACAGCGGATTCTGCTCAAACGTCAGATCGAATTGGAGGACAGAGTCCGTGTACTGACCCGTCACGTCGTCGACTCGATGGAGACGGACACGTCGCCGGTGCTCTCCGACATACTGCGTGCCTTGGGCGATCGGACGTTGCTGTCCTACGTCGTCATCGACGGCGTGGTCGCAGCGGTCGTGGCGCAGAACGGCCGGTTTCGCCTGACGCGTCTGGACGCGAAGGCTTCGGCAGTCGAGAACGAGCAACAGAAATTGGCGTTCTCGTTGCGGCGGCTCAGCCATCCCGGCGCCCCCGCTGCAGTGCGCAATGCGGCTCGCCGGTCGGCAGAACAAAGCCTTTCGATGCTGAGTGAACAGTTGATCCGTCCGATCGGCGGGCTCGGGGACGTGGATGATGTCGTCATCGTGGCACCTGCTGCGTTGCACGCCATCCCGTGGGCGGCGCTGTCGACCATCCCTGGCTCAGGACTGCAGACGGTGGTGTCCGTCGTCCCGAGCGCCACGATGCTGCTTCGTGTGGATCGTGGCGACAGCAGTGTTCACGCCGGGGCCGCTGGTCACATCTTCTGCTCCGGCCCTCGACTGGCGGCGGCCGACGGCGAGATCGCCGACGCCGCCCGATGGTACGACGATGCGACGACGATCGGTGCCGATTCGACGACAGACGTGTTGGCTGCGCTCGACGGCGCAGCGCTCGCCCATTTTGCATGTCATGGTCATCTGCGGTCCGACAATCCGATGTTCTCTGCGCTCGAACTGCACTCCGGTCCGCTGACGGTCTACGACCTGGAGCGCCTGACATCGACGCCGGACACGATGGTCCTGGCAGCGTGCGACTCGGGCGTTGGAGCTGTGAGACCGGGAGATGAGTTGTTGGGCTTCACGTCGGCGTTGTTTGCCGGAGGAACCCGATCGGTGATCGCCAGCGTCATACCGGTGCCGGACATCGCCACGGCGGCGCTGATGAATCACGTCCACCGCCGCATCGCCGCTGGAACGGCACCGGCCCGGGCCTTGACCGCTGCGCGCCGAGAGGTGCATGAGATGTCGCACCAGGGCTTCGTCGCCTCGATCGCCTTCGGAGCTTTCGGTATCCGCTGAGAAGAATGGGTCGCGTCCGACGTGCCTCCGCCTTCTAGAGTCATGGGCAATGCTCGATCCGGACGTCCAGGCCGAACTGATCACCTCAGCTGTCGACGGTGACGAACGTGCGTGGTCACTGCTCGTGGACTCGTTTTCAGGACTCGTCTGGTCGCTTCTGCGCTCGCACGGGATGTACGGCGCAGAAGCTTCCGACATCTATCAGACCGTGTGGCTGCGCTGTGTCGAACATCTTGCACGGCTCCGGGATCCTTCGATGCTTGCTGCCTGGTTGGCAACGACCACGCGACGCGAGTGCTACCGCATCACGCGCAAGCGTGAGCGTGTCGGATCCAATGCCGACCTTCCGGAATTCGCCGATCCGGCATCGAAGGATCCCGCAGAATCCGTCGTCGCCGGCGAGCAATTGGCGGCATTTCGATCCGGTATCCAGCAGCTCGGCACGAGTTGTCAGGAATTGCTGCGCCTGCTGTGCATCGATCCTCCAGTGAGCTACGAGGACGTCGCAGTCGCGCTCGAGATCCCCAAGGGGAGCATCGGGCCGACGCGGCAGCGTTGCCTCGAACGGCTGCGCCGGATCATCGATGAAGGCGAATCACGTTGATGTATTTCCTGAGGAAATCCTCACTCGTGATGGGCATGCAGAAAGGGTGGCGACCATGAACGGCGAAGGCGACGACAGCGAAATGATGGATCAATTGCGGCGGGCGCTGATCTCGGACAGGCCCCCCGAGGAGCTCTTGACGGCCGCTAAGGCCTCGTTCACATGGCGGTCGGTGGACGCCGAACTGGCCGAATTGCTGTCCGATTCTTCGACCGAAGCGCTGACAGGCGTTCGCTCCGGCGATGGTCCGAGAACACTTGAGTTCGCCAGCGCCGCGTCGAGTGTCGCCCTGGAGATCGTCGAATCCGGACCGGCGATCGGATTGCGCGGTCAGATCTCACCGTCTGGTCCCACCGAAGTCGTGGTCGAGTCGACCACCGCTTCGCTCACGCTGGCGATCGACGGGGACGGTTGGTTCAACGGTACGGTCAACCTGACCGGCAACATCCGTCTACGTGCCGACGGCATCGTCACGGACTGGTTCTCGCTGTAGATGTAGCTCAAGCTCTGATGCTCGACGACGCGTGTCCAACAAGCGTGTTCTACACACGAGCCACGTGGGTTGGTCGAACTGCACCAACGCTCAGGGAGGAGCGACGATCAGACGATCAGACGTAGCTGCGGAAGATGATCTCGGCGACGCAGTTCGGCTTGGTGGCACCTTCGGTTTCGAACGTGAATTCCATCGTCGACTGGATCCCTCCGGCGATGTCGTCGACGTTCAGCAGCTTCACGCCGAGACGCAGATTCGACCCGACCATCACCGGAGAGGGGAAGCGGACCTTGTTGGCGCCGTAGTTGACACCCATCGAGAATCCGCCGATCTGCACGACCTTCGGGTAGAGCACTGGTCCGAGCGACAGCGTC
>JAYTOR010000108.1:0-7281 GCA_043747685.1 Actinomycetota bacterium | reverse complement strand
CTCAACGTCTGCGACTACATCTACGTGCTCGACTTCGGTCGGATCATCGCCAGCGGGACCTCGACCGGGGTCCGCCGCGACCCGAACGTCATCGCCGCCTACCTCGGCCAGTCAGCGGGCGAGGCGCAGGCTCGAGAAGGGTCGAACCTCGCCGCAGCGCGTGCGGCGACGAGCGAGACAGGGGTGACACCGTGAGCGAGCGCACTTCGGCCACCTTGCAGGCCGACACGTCTGGATTGGCCGTCGGTGCACCATTGGTCGAGTTGGTCGGCGTACATGCCGGCTACGACAACATCGCCGTCGTGCGTAACCTCGACCTCGTCGTCAACGCTGGTGAGGTCGTCGCCCTGCTCGGGCCGAATGGCGCCGGCAAGACGACGTCGTTACTGACGATCTCCGGCCTGCTGCGCCCGATCGCCGGCTCGGTGACGATCATGGGTCACGACACCGACGGCATGGCGCCGCACCGTATCGCTCAACTCGGCCTCGCCCACGTGGCCGAGGACCGTTCGCTGTTCTTCGATCTCACCGTGCAGGAGAACATCCGCCTCGGGGTCATGAGCGGCCGGGCTGATCGTGCCGGTGCCTACGACAGGGCGATGGAGCTGTTCCCCGCACTGAAGCCGCTCGGCAAGCGCGCCGCCGGCCTGCTTTCCGGCGGCGAGCAGCAGATGTTGGCGATGGCTCGCGCCCTCGTCTCCCAGCCGAAGTGTCTGCTGGTCGACGAAATGAGCCTCGGTCTCGCTCCGATCATCGTCGAACGCCTGCTGCCGATCGTCCGCCGTATCGCCGACGAGACCGGATGCGGCGTGCTCCTCGTCGAGCAGCACGTGCACATGGCGCTCGAAGTGGCCGACCGCGCGTACGTCCTCAACCACGGTGAACTCGTCATGCAGGGGAGCGCCGACGAGCTGGGCGAGAACCGCGACCTGCTCGAGTCGAGCTACCTCGGTGAGGCTGCGCTCGACTGAGTTTCGACTGAGTCTGACCGAATGGAGTCTGATCGAATGGAGTGTGATGCAATGAGTGGTGAGTTGGACGAGACGGGGGCCTCGATGACTGGTGTCGTCCGATGCTGACAGACAAGTGGATAACCGACTGGGAGCCGAGCGAGCGCTGGCCGCACTACACACGCTCGAACGCCGGCGAGGTATTGCCGACGCCGGCGAGTCCGCTCGGTCAGACGTTTTCTTGGGAGGGCGGGATCTGCCTCGGCTGGGCCGACGGCTACGTGCGTATCGGCAGCTACAGCGCCGATGAGTTCGACCCGCACCATCCCGAAGCCTGCGGATTCTTCGGCGGCTACTTCTACATCAACCTCTCGAACGTTCGGATGCAGGGTGTTCGCAGCCCGGCCGTCACCGTCGAGCAGCTCGATCTGGCGTTCTTCGGAGACCATCCCGACGTGCCGAAGTACACCGAACACCCCGACGACGAGCGCCCCGATCTGGTGCCGAAAATCGTCGAACACATGGGCTGGGTGATGACAGCGACGACGTGGCCGGAGATCGACGAAGAAAAGGCGACGACATTGAAGCTGCGGGCCAACCGCCCCGACCTGGCGTCGATGGCCGACTCCGAACTGGTCGCCCACGCGCGCAGCACACAGCCGATGCTGCGCAAGTTGTTCGACAGCCACACTGTGTCGTCGAGCAGTTCTGGTATCGCGCCAGGCGTGTTGTCGGCGATTGCCGCGGCGATCAGTGACGCGACCGTGCCGATGAAGCTGGTCGCCGCCATCGGCGAGGTCGATTCGGCTGAGCCGAGCTACGCAATATGGGAGTTGTCCAGGGCGGTGAAGGCCTCGCCAGAGCTCACTGCTGCGTTCGACGCTGGCGTCGTCGGCCTGCTCGACCGCCTTCGCCAGTCTGGCTCTGCGGATGTGCGCGCATTCCTCGACTCCTTCGACGCCTTCCTCTTCGACTTCGGCTCGCGCGGCCCCAACGAATGGGAGATTATCGCCGAGACATGGGAGACCAAGCCGGAGATCGTGCTCGCCGCGCTCGATCGTGTCCGCCTACAGACCGACTCCGAGTCGCCGGGAAATCGCAACCTGGCGAGGGCGGCCGAACGCGAGCGCATCACCGCCGACGTGCGCTCGAGGGTGGCACAGCTCGGCGACGAATTGGCCGGGATGTTCGAAGCGGCGATGGCGGCATCGAGCCAACTGGCGTTCCGTGAGCGGACGAAGACCAATATCATCCGTGCCGTCCACGAGGGTCGAATGGCGTTCCGTGAGCTCGGCGCCCGACACGCCAGAGCGGGCGACATCGCCGACGCCACGCACGTATTCATGCTGCTCGACTCCGAACTCGAGGACTTTGTCGCCAACCCTGCCGGGTTCACGGAGATGCTGGCGGAGCGGCACGATCACTGGCGGGAATTGGCCGATCTCGAGCCGCCATACTTCATCAAGGACGGTGCCGTGCCGCCGCTGTCGCAGTACCGGCGCAAGGGGGACGGTGTGTGCGTGCAGGCGGTCCCGGGGGATTCGATCCGTGGGGTACCGGGATGCTCCGGCACCTACATCGGCACGGCGCGGGTGATCACCGATCCGTGCGATCCCGGCAGCCTCGAGCCAGGCGACGTGCTCATCGCCCCACTCACCGACCCGTCCTGGACACCGTTGTTCATGGCCGCCGGTGCAGTGGTCGTCAACGTCGGCGGGCAGATCAGCCACTCGATCATCGTCTGCCGCGAACTCGGCCTGCCATGTGTCGTTTCGGCCACCGACGCGACCCTGCGCATTCCCGATGGCGCGACCGTCGAGGTCAACGGCGACACCGGTGCTGTCACCGTGCTGATGCTCGCAGACCGGGCGGACGCGTAAATGTCCCGTCCGTTCAGGTTCGGGCTGCAGAGCTATGCGCCGACATCGGCGGCCGATTGGCGTGCGCAGGCACGACGCGCCGAAGCGCTCGGCTTCGATGTCTTCACCGTCGCCGACCACGTCATCGGGCCAGGCCCGGCGCTCGAACCGACGGGCCATCCGGTCCAGACTGTCGCCGCGATCCCGGCGATGGTGGTCGCCGCTGAAGCGACGAGCACGATCCGCATCGGCTCACGTGTGCTGTGTACCGACTATCGCAACCCAGTGATGCTGATCAAGGAGCTGGCGACCCTCGACTTCTTCTCCGGCGGTCGCCTGGAGATCGGGCTCGGCGCCGGCTGGTTGGAGAACGAATACGCGGCGATGGGCATCCCGTTCGAGCGCGCGGGGGTACGACTCGATCGGCTCGAGGAGACGATCGCCGTGATGCGCTCGTCGTTCGCCGACGGTCAGCTCGACCACGCTGGTGAGCATGTCCACGCCGTCGGCTTCGAGGCAGTGCCCAAGCCGGTCCAGCGCCCCAACCCACCGTTGATGATCGGGGGTGGTTCACCGCGAATACTCGGGATCGCCGGGCGCCAAGCCGACATCGTCAGCCTCAACTTCGACAACTCGTCAGGGCGATTGGGTGCAGAAGGGGTCGGGTCGTCGACCGCTTCGTTGACCGCCCAGAAGATCGACTGGATCAAGTCCGCAGCGGGTGATCGGTGGAGCGACATCGAGCTGGAGATCGCCGCCTACTTCACCGTCATCACCGATGACGGCACCGATTCCAACCACTCGGTGGCGACGATGGCCGGAATGTTCGGGCTCACTCCCAACGAATTCGCCGAGCACCCCCATGCGCTGGTCGGCACGGTCGAATCCGCCGCCGATCAACTCGTCGAGCGGCGTGACCGCTACGGCATCAGTTACATCACATTCGGGGCCTCGGCGATGGAAGCCGTCGCCCCGATCGTCGCCCGCCTCGCAGGTACGTGACGAGATCAGCCCGATGACATCCCGACAACGAGATAGGACCACTCCATGAAGGTTGGCATGAACCTCCCGGCACAGTTCCCGTTCGGCAGCACCGAACAACTGCTGCCGATCTACGAGCAGGTCGGTTTCGACAGCTACTGGGCGCCGGATCACATCCTCGGCGTATTCCACCCCGGTCTGTGGGCCGACAACCCACTGTCGACGCTGGCCGCAGATCCCGACGCGTTCTACGACCCGTTCTGCTACGGCGCCCGCATCGGCACGATGACGAATCTGCCGTTCGGCATTTCGGTCACCGATGCGACCCGGCGCGGCGCGGCCGATCTCGCCCGAGCCGCGCTCACGCTCAACGACCTCATCCCCGGCGGCTTCATCCTCGGCATCGGCTCCGGTGAGGCGGAGAGCCTTCTGCCGTTCGGCTACCCGTTTGAACGCCCGGTCGGCGTGCTCGAAGACGTGCTCGGCGATCTGCGCAGCCTGCTCGACACCGGCAGGATGCCCACCGGCATCGGTCGGATGGGACTGCCACTGCGGGCCGAAGGACGCGGTGGGCCGCGCGTGTGGATCGCTGGACACGGCCCGCGGATGCTGCGCCTCACCGGTCAGTTCGGAGACGGCTGGCTCCCGGCGTGGTGGATGTCGCCGGACGAGTACGGCAAGAACCTCGGAGTGATCGCCAAGCATGCTGCGGACGCCGGACGCCCGACGCCGGAGGCATCACTGCTGCCGTTCATCATCTTCGCCGAGAGCGTCGACCGCGCTGCGGAAATGTTCGAGAAGGACCCACTCGGCAAGCTCTTTGGCCTCTTCGCCAAGGGTTCCATGTGGGAAGCGAATGGTCTCACGCATCCACTCGGCAACGACTCGAAGGGCTTCATCGACGTCATTATCCACGACCTCGATCCTGACGAACTGCGTGACCTCGCCCCGACGATCCCGTTCGAGATGGTGCAGCAGGTGCTGTTCATCGGCAACGCCGACGAGCTCGCCGGCCAGTTCGAGGCCTATGCCCGTAACGGGCTGGAACACGTCGTGATGGCCAACCTCACCGGTGTCGTCGGAGGGATGGACGAGATCGTCGCCAGGGCGATGGACATGCCAAAACTCAAAGCCGTACTGTCAGACCTGTGACCGCTCCGACGACTGCTCCCGCCCGGAACGACCCGGCCGCTCCGCCGGACACGCTTGCCGGGTTCAACCCGTTCGATCCAACCACGCTGCAATGCCCGTTCCCGCACTACGCGACGATGCGCGAGCAGGCCCCCGTGCTGTTCGTCGAGCACATGGGCGTGTACCTCGTCACCCGCCACGACCTGGTGACGGAGGTGCTCCGCGATCCGCGCACGTACTCGTCGCTGTTCGGCGGTGCCGGCATGCCGCTGCCCGCAGAGGACCGTAGGCGGATGGCAGCGGTCATGGCAGAGGGAATGCCACGAGTGCCAACGATGCTCACCGCCGACCAGCCGGAACACACCCGCTACCGCCGGCTGGTGGCCAAGGCCTTTCATCCGGCGGCGATCGCCGCGCTGGAGCCGGTGATCCGGCGGGTGGCGACGACGTCGATCGACTCGTGGATCGACCGCAGCTCGGTCGAGTTCGTCAGCGCCTTCGGTGTGCCGCTTCCGGTCGAAGTGATCGCCCACGCGCTCAATGTCCCTGATGACCGAATGGTCGACTTCAAGCGCTGGTCCGACGACTCGATCGCCGGGATCGGCACGAACATCTCGATCGAGCGCCGGCTCGACGCCGAACGTGGTGTCAACGAGTTCCAGCGGTACTTCGCCGAACAGATCGAGCTGCGCCGAACCGATCCGCGTGACGACCTGTTGACACATCTGCTCGACGCCCGTGTCGACGACGATGATCCAGACGTCACGGACACCCGCCCGCTCGACATGCCGGAGATGCTCAGTATCGTGCAGCAGCTGCTCGTCGCCGGCAACGAGACCACGACGAAGATGCTCACCGAGATGATGCGGCTGCTCGGTGAGCACCCTGAACAGTGGGAGATGGTGAAGAAGGATCCGTCGCGCATCGATCGGATCGTCGAGGAGACGCTGCGACTGTCGACGCCGACGCAGGGGATGTGGCGGGTGGTCACCCACGATGTGGTGCTCGCAGGAGTTCCGATTCCAGCCGGTGCGCGGATCGTGATCGTCTTCTCGTCGGCCAATCGCGACGAGGCGTTCTTCGGCGATCCTGATTTGTTCGATCCCGATCGTCAGAACCTGCGGAGTCACCTCGCCTTCGGCAAGGGCATCCACTTCTGCCTCGGTGCCAACCTCTCCAGACTCGAAGGTCAGGTTGCACTGCAGGAGCTGACGCGGCGGATCGACTCGTTCCGACTGGCCGACACCAACACGTTCGACTACTTCCCGAGCTTCATGCTGCGCGGTCTCACCCGCCTCGACATCGAATTCACCGCGACGGCGGCGGCAAGATGAAGGCTGCATCATGACGGCTGAGCAGCGGGTCGCAGTCGTCACAGGATCGAGTCGGGGCATCGGCCGGGGTACGGCGATCGCCCTCGGCGAGGACGGCTACACGGTGTACGTCACCGGCCGCACGACGGGTGACGGCGAGTTGACGATCGACACCACGGCGAAGATGGTCGACGAGGCGGGTGGACACGGCATCGCCGTGCGAACCGACCACGGCATCGACGCCGACATCGCCGCGCTGTTCGAGCGCGTACGCGCCGAGTCAGGGGTGATACACCTGCTCGTCAACAATGTCTACAAGATCCCCGATCCACCGGCGTGGGGCGGTGGCTTCTGGCAGCACCCTGTCTCGATCTGGGACGATCAGGTCGGGATCGGCCTGCGCGCCCATTACGTCGCCTCGTGGCATGCCGCGCCGCTGCTGCTCGCCGTCGGTGCAGGCGCGGCGATCATCAACGTGTCGTCCCCAGGCGGGCAGAGCTACCACTTCAGTTCGTCGTACGGTGCCGGCAAAGCAGGTCTCGATCGGCTGAGCGCCGATATGGCCGTCGAGCTCCGTCCGTTCGGTATTGCCTGCTGTTCCGTCTACCCGGGCTCGGTCGCGACCGAGTTCATCGCCGAGTGGTCGGCCAAGCGTGGCACCGACCTCAGTGGAGCGCAGACGACACTCGGGGTCGGCCGCACGATCGCTGCGCTCGCATCGGCGCCGGACCTGATGGAACGCTCGGGGACGATCCAGTGGATCGAAGACGTCGCCGAGCAACTCGGTATCGTCGACGAACACGGCAACGCGCTGGCGAAGTACGCCAAGCGCATCTGAGCTCACCCATCGCCAGTTCGCCAGGCATCGACGCCCGCGACCAGTTCGACCGGAGATTCCAGCACGGCGCGAGCCTGGATTCATGAGATTCGAAAAGCTGTCACGCTGCATGAGTTGTTATTCACCCGCAGTGGGCGCATACTCGCGATGCTGTTTCCAACCTTGGACGGTGTGTAGCAAACGCCCACAACAGCACGCCACGGCGGGGC
>JAYTOR010000107.1:0-10624 GCA_043747685.1 Actinomycetota bacterium | reverse complement strand
TGGATGGCGACGACCCGACGGGTCGTGAAACTCTTGCCATCACGCAATCGGTCGACTTCGTAGAGGATCGGGATCTTCGGGTCCCCCGGGCGCAGGAAGTAGGCGTGGAGCGAGTGGATCAGGCGGTTTGGGTCGTCGACCGTGCGAGCACAGGCAACGAGCGCCTGACCGGCGACCTGACCTCCGAAGACTCTCTGTTGGGTGACGTCGGGGGAGACGCCGCGAAAAATGTTGACTTCGATCGGTTCGAGGTCGAGCAACCTGACCAGGTCGTCGAGCGCCGCCTGCTGTTCTGGCATCCCGGCAGTTTGGCATATCCGTCGTCGTCGCCTCGCTGTAGGGGGCAGAGCATCGATCGGTACGATGGCGTGATGACGAACGCCAGCGTTGACGGATCCGCGGCGACGGACTACTTCTCCAGTCGCCATCCGTTACGGCGGGCGGCGACGCGTCTGGCGCTTCGGGCCCGGAAGGTGATGTACCGCAGGTATACGGACGTGTTCCCTCCGACGCCGGAGCAGGCCGTCGTCGACGTCGGCGTGACCCCGGATCGTTCGTTGGCCGACTCGAATTTTTTCGAGCAGTGGTACCCGTACAAGCACAAATTGACGGCGACGAGCATCGAGGATGCCAGTTTCCTCGAGCGTGAATATCCCGGGCTCACCTTCGTCCAGACGGACGGCTCGACACTGCCGTTCGCCGATGACGAATTCGATATCGCCTTCTCGTCGGCAGTGTTGGAACATGTCGGCGACCGTGCGGCTCAACGTGCCTTCGTTGCCGAGATCTGCCGGGTGAGCAGACACTTCTTCCTCACGACGCCGAATCGAGGCTTCCCGATCGAAGTGCACACCTTCTTACCGTTGCTTCATTGGCTGCCGCAGCGCCATCACCAGACCGCACTGCGCCGCCTCCGCAAATCGTTCTGGGCCGACACGGCGAACCTCAATCTGTTGACCACAGCAGAACTGATGGCACTCTTCCCGTCCGATGTGGAGGTCGACCTCGTGCGTCATCGGACCGCCGGGCTGTGCTCGAACCTGATAGTACACGGACGGTCGAAGCGCCTCAGGTGAGGTCGATGTGCTTGTCCATCCCGAGGATCGACAGGAACAGGCTGGCGAAGATCGTCGAGGCACCGAGGATCACGCCGAGCGCCGCCGGGACGACGACGCGAAGTTGACGGCTCGGGTCGAGTTCGCCGAATCCGACGTCACGCCATCTCCACAGCGAGACCAGCGCAGTGATGACGCCGGCGAGCAGTGTCAGCACTCCGAGAAGCAGTCCGCGTTCGAGTTTGAACTTGCCGCCGAGCTCGTCGATGCGACTGTCCGCCGGCAGGAACCCCTTGGTCACGGCGTAGATCTTGGTGAACAGCCCGAACGTGACCGCCTGGAAACCGATCACTGTCAGCGCTGCGGCATAGACGAGGGCGGCGACGTCGAACACCACGCCAAAGGCATGGATCCTGCCGATGACGAGAGCGATCGTCAGTGTGAGACCGACGCTGAACATCGCCAATCCTGGATACAGGAACAGGAAACGGGGGCTGTAGAGCATCAGGAACCGCAGGTGCCGCCAGCCGTCAGACCATGTTCGCAAGTGCGGTTTGCGCGACCGTCCGTCGGGGCGCAGAGTCGTCGGCACCTCACTGATCTTCAATCCGCGTAGCCCGGCTTTGACGACCATCTCGCTGGCGAACTCCATCCCGGTCGTGCGCAGGCCGAGAGCTTGGATGGTGTCGCGACGAAAACCGCGAAGCCCGCAGTGGAAGTCCTTGACTGGCAGACGGAACAACACCCGCCCCACCGTCGACAGCACCGGGTTGCCGAGGTAGCGGTGCAGCGGAGGCATCGCCCCCTTCTCGATACCGCCGAGGAAGCGGTTGCCCATCACCAGTTCATCTCCGGCTCGAAGGTTGTCGAGGAAGACCTGCAGTGCGGTGAAGTCGTAGGAGTCGTCGGCATCGCCCATCACGATGTAGGTGCTCCTGGCGGCGGCGATCCCGCCGATCAACGCTGCACCGTAGCCACGTTCGGGGATCGGGACGACTCGCGCCCCGGCATCGATGGCCAGTTGCTGGGAGCCGTCGGTCGACCCGTTGTCGGCAACGAGCACCTCGCCCGAGACGCCCTGCTCGTCGAGCCACGCCCGCGCCGTCCGTACGCAGGTGGCAACGGTCTCCGCCTCGTTGAGGCACGGCATGAGGATCGTCAGCTCGAACTCGTCAGCCCGTGCAACGGCGCTCGGTGAGGACTCCGACGCGGGTGCGGGAATCGTGCTGCGGACGTATGTGGGGTCGAGCGTCGTCATCGTTTCGGTACCTGCCAGAGTTCGAATTGCGAATTCTCCCAGACGAGCGTGAAGCCGAGTGTCGCGGCTGTTTCCGTGTCGAGCGGTGCCTGGGAGTAGTTCGAAGCGTCCTTGCGTCGAGCGTAGTAGTCGGCATTGCTGATCACGGTGTCGATCCCGGTCGACTGTATGGCGTTTCTGTCGGTGTAGAGGACCATCGTGCGTGCCCGGAAGAAGGCGATGACGTCGGTCGGCTTGGTGGTGATGCGCACCTCTGTGAACAGTTGCTGCCAACTCGGTTCAGCGGCTCCGGGCAGCGTGTAGGTCCCGTTGTCGTAACGGAATTCGGTCTTGTGCCAGGTGTCGGTGCCATTGCCGACGAGCAGCAGGACGATCGCTGCCGTCGCTATCGGTGCCGCAACGTAGGTGCGTATGTGGTCCGGATGAGCGAGCAGCGAACGTGCGGCCGTCGGGATCGTGGCGATGCCCTGATAGGCGAAGTAGACGAGCAGTGGGGTCAACGAGAAGATGTAGCGGGAGTCACGGAACGGGGCGATGCCGATGATGAACGTGGCAGCTACCAGATAGGTGAAGAGCGCAATGTCTTCGGCGAACGCTGTGGCGAGACGAAGGACGATCCCGATCGCAGAGAAGGTGAGGAACAGGACGAATATTGCCTTGGCAACAGCAGCGGATCCGGCGAAACCCCACAGTGATGCGCCCGGGAACGCTCTGCCAGGATCCTTGAGTCCGATCTGCTCGGCGAGCGAAAAGCCGTAGGCCTGCAGATTTGCCCTGATCTGGCCGAGACCGGTGTGGTCCACGTGTTCCAACAGCGGTGACGGCAGCACGACCCGCATCACCCCGACGAAGGCGACGAACGACAGTACGGGAACCACGAGCCGGGACCAACGGACCGTGAACGGCTGCTTGCGATCCCGGCGCCACCAGCGTCCGAGGAGCCACGCCGCCTGCGCAGCAACGACTGCGGCGATCAGCGCTGCCCCCTCGCGTCTGGTGGAGAATCCGTATCCTGCGGCGACGCCGACGACGATCAGTGGCCACAGCCGCTGACCGTCGAACTGCTGCCTGGTGCGCACGCGATCCAACAGCCACAGCGTCAGGTAGACGATGAGGAGGTATGGGATATCGGACAGCACAGAGTCCGTCCAACTGACGTATGCGACGCTCGCGCCGATCGTCGTCATGATGACGATCCCGCCGATCCGGCCGACGCGCTTGGTGACGATGCTGTAGAGCAGGAGCAGGGCACCGCCGAACAGCACGGCTTCGAGCAGCTTGAACACGCCGTAGTCGATGCCCCAGACAACGTAGAGCGGCGCCAGCATCAGCGGGAATCCCCACGGGTAGATGGTCGGGCTGAACGAGTGCCAGGACGAATGGGTGACGGTGAACTCGTTCTGGCGGATCACTGCGCTGATCTGGCCGTTCGTCAGCGCCTTTGCCTGGCGGATATAGAGGCTGAAATCGTCGCCGTAGTCGTGCCCGGCATGCTGGTTGTACCGGCAGACGATCACGACGACGGCAACGACGACGAGCGCGGCGATATGTGCTCTCGTCCCGATGAGCGCTCGTCTCCACCGCTGCGAATTCGACTTCGGAAGAGCGTCTGGCGGTAATGAGCTGTCTGCGAGGTCGTCGGGCGGGCGCACGATATCCGGCTGCACATCGAGGGTCCCCTCACCCTGCTGCCCAGCCGCCGACGTTTCTTCCACGGGCAACGATTATGGTGCCTTCGTGACCGTTCTCCCCGTCAACAGCGTTGTCGAACTGCTCCGATCCGGGCGAGACGAATGACGGTAACGCAGATCGATTGGCGTGCACACGCTCTCACGGCGACCGGTTTCATGCCTGCCGAGGAGGGCGACGCGCTGTACGCGGCTGCCGTCGCCGCCGGTTCGGCACGTCCAGGCTTGGCGTTCCTGGAGGTCGGTTCGTACTGCGGGCGCTCGACGGTGTGGCTCGGAGCTGCAGCCAGAGCCTGCCGGACCGTCGTCTTCGCTGTTGATCATCATCGTGGCTCCGAGGAGAATCAGCCCGGGTGGGAGTGGCACGACGAATCGCTCGTCGACCCGGCGACCGGCCGGATGGACACCTTGCCGTCGTTCCGGCGCACGGTGTACGACGCCGGTGTCGAGGGGTCGGTGATCGCCGTGGTCGGAGCGTCCCCGCTCGTCGCGACCTACTGGACGTCGCCGTTGGCGTTCTGTTTCATCGACGGTGGCCACGGGGTCGAACCGGCACGTCTCGACTACGAGGGATGGACTCCGCACGTCGCTCCGGGCGGGACGCTGGCAATCCACGACGTCTTCCCCGATCCCGCCGACGGTGGCCGGCCGCCGTACGAACAGATTTATCTTCCGGCGCTCGCCAGTGGCCGGTTCACCGAGATCTCGGCGACCGGCTCGCTGCGAATTCTTCGCCGCACCCCTGTGTGAGGACCTCGACTCACTTCACGTCGGCTCACTTCACTTCGCGGCGTGAGCGTCCGACGAGGCCGGCGATCAACGGGATGATGATCCACACGGCGATCGACGCCCGCAAACGTGAGGACGACGGCGATCGCTGTGACGGTGATGCTCAGCAGCAGCGCCGCCCCCACCTTGCACAGCAGAACTCTCGTCCGTTTCGGCGACAGCGTGAATGTCGTCAACGCTGTTCGTTGGCTCCATTCCGAGGTCATCGCCAAGACGCCGACTGCTGGCAGTAGCAGCGTGACGGCTCTGAGGACGTCGCCGAACAGCAGTTGGTTGTCGGCGCTGCCCCACGTCCGCAGTGATGCCCAGGTGGCAATCGCCGACGCCAGCAGCAGCACGGTGGCAATCATCAGCCGTCCGGCGCGGGTGTCGACGGTCTTGCGGAGTTCGACGTCGAACAGGCGGCCGAGCCATTGCGGCCTGACCGGTGTCGTGGAGATCGGACGGTCCGTGCTCGTCGCCGTGGCCACGGGTCTGTCGAATGCAGACATCGACAGATCGTTGTTCATGAGCGAGGCGACCGTCAAACCCACGTCTCTCGTCTGCTGAGCAAACTCGACCTCAACAACCGGGTGCAGGTCGCGATCCTCGCCCACGACGCAGGTCTGCTCATCTGAAGCATTCCGGGGGGTAGCGTCAGATGGGTGACACGCGCAGCGGACTGGGTCAAGGCCAACGTTCCCGATCAGTCCGGCAGGATCGTGCTGGTGACCGGTGCCAACAGTGGGATCGGCCTGGAGGCGGCCAGGGACCTTGCTGGCCGCGGCGCTCACGTCGTGCTGGCATGCAGGACGCGATCCAAGGCAGAGGCAGCGCGAAGTGACATCCTCTGCACGAACGCCGTCGCCGAGGTCAGTTTCGTCGACCTCGATCTGGCCTCGTTGGCTTCGATCCGTGAGGCTGCCGGTGCCTTCCTCGCTGAGCATGACCGCCTCGACCTGTTGATCAACAATGCCGGTGTGATGGCAACCCCTCGCGGCAAGACTGTGGATGGGTTCGAGACCCAGATCGGTACCAATCATCTCGGTCATTTCGCGCTGACGGGCTTGCTGAAGCCGGCCTGGTCGGCGACGGAACATTCGAGGATCGTCAGTATCAGCAGCCTTGCCCATCGGATCGGGCGGATCAATTTCGACGACCTGCAATCGCAGCGGAGATATCAGAGCTGGGTCGCATATGGACAGAGCAAACTCGCCAACCTGCTGTTCACCTTCGAACTCCAGCGTCGTTTGCGTGCCGCCGGATTGTCGACGATTGCCGTTGCCGCTCACCCTGGACTGTCGAACACCGGCCTGATGGGTAGCACCGGAGGGTTGATGAGTGCCATCGGGAAGGTGACGAAACCGATCATGGGCATGATGATGCAGGGTGCCGATATGGGAGCGCTCCCGACGGTTCGGGCGGCGGTCGACCCGAATGCCAACGGTGGCGACTACTACGGCCCCGACGCAATGATGGAACAGCGTGGCCTCCCGAAAAAGGTCGGTTCGACGGGTGCCGCTAAGGACGTCGAAGCGGCGTCACGTCTGTGGACGGTCTCCGAGGAACTGACCGGAGTCAGCTACCTCGACTGACAGCGGCGAGTGTGGTGGCAGCAGCCGAGTGTGGTGGCAGCAGCCGAGTGTGGTGGCGACGCCTACGGGTGTCAGCACGCTCGGGTGGCATCGGTATCCAGCACACGGGGGGCGAACTGCGGTCGGCGGGTACCCGCGACCTTCGGCCAGTCACGGCGGATGACACTCAGCCGCCACAGCAGTCCGACCAGTAACAGTACGCCCGAGCCGGCGGTGACCCACTTGAGACCGAAGTGGTCGGCCAACGCACCCTCGACGAGGGTGCCGACCGGGTACAGCACTCCGAGGACGAAGGTGTTGACGGCGAGCACCCTGCCGCGCATCTCCAGGCTCGCGGCCATCTGGGCGACACCGCCGAAGGTGGTGAAGGCACAGGCGTAGCCGAAGCCGCACCCTGCCAGCGCGATCGCCGCGACCCACAGGCGCGGGGCGGCGCCGTAGGCGACCAGCGCGCCGGAACAGATGGCGATGGCAACGACCATCACGCGCCACAGCCCCCACCGCGCCGTCGACCAGCCGAGCGTGAACGCACCGGCGACTGCACCGATGCCTTGAGCGGAAACGAGGATGGACGTCGACTTCTCGTCGCCGTGGAAGACGACCGTTGCCATCTGCGAGACGAAGGCGATGAACGGCGAGGCGATCGCTGCGGCGCAGATCATCAGCGGCAGCATGCGGCGCATGTCGGGGTTCGTGCGGGCGAAGCGAATCCCGTCGGCCAGCGCGCCGAGCACCTTGCGCCGCTCGCCGTTCGACGGCCCGATCTTGACGATCAACACGCCGGCGATGACGGCGAGGAAACTGGCGGCGTTGCACCACAGCGCCGTACCGATTCCACCGATGGCGATCGCCAGTCCGGCGATGGACGGACCGAGGATGCGGCCGAGGTTCCACTGGGCGTTGGACAGCCCGACGGCGGCCACGAGTTGATCCGATGGAACGAGCCGCGGCAGCGTGTTCTGGAACGCAGGGAAGCCGAAGGCGTTGATGCTGCCGGCAACGAAACTCAGCGCAGCGATGCCTCCTGGCGTCGCCTTTCCGCCACCGACCCACACCGCGAGGATGGCAGCGACGACGGCAGAGCCGGCGTTGGTGGCGATCAATATCCGCCCGCGATGCAGGCGGTCCGACATCGCCGAGCCGAGCGGGCCGATGATCGCCGAAGGGATGAAACCTGCGGCACCGACGATTGCCGCCCACGAGGCCTTTCCGGTCGTCGCAGCGACGTAGTAGCTCAACGCAACGGTTTCCATCCACGTCCCGATATTGGAGACGAGGGCCCCGATCCACAGGATCGTGAAGTTGCGGGACCGGAATGGGGCGAACGACGCTGAAGGCACCGTTGAGGAACCCTACCGGCCCCCTGACGTCGCCGTCGGGCCAGAAGACCCGCTACCCGACGATCTCGGAACGAAACAGCGTGCTGGCCGGGGAGGCACCGGTGATCGCGTCGGCGGCGAGAATCACGGCAGCTCCGGTATAGGCACTGACCTCCTGATCGGGGAAGACGACATGCTGCGGGTAGACGATGCCGGTCCAGTACGAACCGTCGTCGTTGCGGTGCGAACGGGTCCATGTCAACAGCGCTGTCGCCGTCGCGAAATCGCCGATGGCTGCATGCGCGAGCGCAGCTTCAGCCGTTTCGGATGCGGTGATCCACGGCTCGTCGCTGACGCAGCGCACGCCGAGACCGTCCATCACGAACGTCGGCCACCCGTCCGCCAGCCGTGCCGCTGCCTGCATGCCGGTCATCACGCCGGACAGCACCGGGTAGTACCAGTCCATCGCCCAGCGGTCCTTC
Organism: Actinomycetota bacterium; assembly: GCA_043747685.1. Lineage (GTDB taxonomy): Bacteria > Actinomycetota > Acidimicrobiia > Acidimicrobiales > Ilumatobacteraceae > JANXUF01. The sequence continues at coordinate 2,459 of JAYTOR010000107.1, read as the reverse complement.
GGCTCGAACGTCGCCGGCCGTTGGTTGATCGCCTCTCCGAGCGATGCTGCAGCGCGTGTCCACTCCGGATGATGCACCCCGACGATGCTGCCGAGCAGCACGCCGCAGTGCAGCGAATGCCAGATCGACGACGATCCTGTGAGCAGCGCATAGTTCCAGGCGAAGGCGTCAGGCTCCTTCGCCCAAATGATCGGGCCGTCCGGCCGTTGCATCGACACCACCCAGTCGAGTGCCGATTCGACGACAGGCCACAAGCGTTCTACGAATGCCCGACTATGGGTGCACAACCAATGGTGCCACGCACCGGCAGCGACGTAGGCGGTGACGTTGGTGTCGAGTTTGGGGTCCTCCAGCGAACCGTCCGGGATGTAATAGTTGTGCCAACTGCCGTTCGGCAACTGCTCGGTCGCCAGCCAGTCGTATGCCATCGCCGCTTCGTCGTGGAAGCCGGCGACGTCGAGCGCCATCGCCGTCTCGACATGGTTCCACGGATCGCAGTGACCGCCTGGAAACCACGGGATCATCCCGTTCGGCAGTTGCATCGAAGCAATCCACTCGGCCGTTGCCACGACCTCGCCGGCGCTGATGCAGCCGTCGATATCGGGGATGGCGCCGAACGGACCGGACGTCACTGCGATGCGCCGGCCAGCGCGTCGCTGACAGCACGCCGATGCCCGGTGGATGTGCTGCTGGTGTCGCCGTCGGCTGCCGTGCTCGGCGGCTTGGTGCCGTAGAGCACGAAGCTCTTGCCGAGCGCCGGCGACAGCACCCTCTCCGCAAGCCGCGTGGAGCGCGGTTGCTTGATGATGTCCCATTCGAGGAATTTGCGGTAGGCGGTGACCGCTTTGTTGTCGTCGTTCTTCACGCCGACTGCGCACTTCAGCCACCAGTAGGGCGAGTGCAGTGCATGAGCATGGTGGCTGCCGACGACGTCGAGCCCCGCTGCCACGAACTTCGCCCTGAGTTCGGTCGCCGAGTAGATGCGAACGTGCCCGCCGACGGAGATCGGCGCGTGGTATTCGTTCGACAGCATCCAGTTGATCTTCTCCGGCAGCCACGTCGGTACGGTCGCTGCGAGCGTGCCCCCCGGCTTCAGCACCCGGGTGAGTTCGGCGATCGCGCTGACGTCATCCTGGATGTGTTCGAGCACTTCTGAGGTGATGACGCGATCGAAGGTGTCGTCGTCGAACGGCAACTTGGTCGCATCGCCGCGCAGTACTCCGACGAAACTCGCTGCCTCGATCTCGCCGGCGACCGCCATCGCCGCGAACGTGTCGCGTGTGCGGACGACTTCGTCAGCTGCGTAGTCCAGGGCAACCACGCGGGCGCCGAGCCGGGCGGCCTCGTAGGCATGGCGGCCGAATCCGGCGCCGGCGTCGAGCATCAGGTCGCCGCGCCTGAGTCCGAGCTTTTGGTAGCGAACGGTCAACATCCCTGAACCTCTATCCCAGCCGGCCGTTGGCGCGGAGCTTGGCAACATTGGCCGGCATCGCCAGCACCTCGCGGTATTGCTCGACCGTCAGCTGTGCGCAGTGCTTCCAGCTCCACCGCTCGACGACGCGACGGCGGCCCGCCTCGCCGATACGGGCACGAAGTTCGGCGTCGTCGAGGCCGCGGCGGATGGTCGCCGCCAAGGCCTCGGCGTCGCCCGCCTTGCACTGCAGCACGGTCTCACCGTCCTTCCCGGTGACCTCGGGCAGCGCGCCACCGTCGGTCGCCACGAGGCAGATACCCGTGGCCATCGCCTCGATCGCCGGCAGGCTGAAACCCTCGTAGAGGCTCGGCACGACGGCCAGTTCGGCCTCGGCATAGAGCTCGACGATGCGCTCGTCCGGCACGCCGCTGACGAATTCGATGTGCGGTCGCAGGCCGAGCTTGTCGATCAGATCGTTGCTCGCACCCTCTCGTGGCTTGCCAATGATCGTCAGTGTGACGTCCTGTTCGGTGCGCAGCTTGGCCATTGCTTCCAAGAGATAGGACAGTCCCTTGAGCGCAACGTCAGCCGATGCGGTCGTGATCAGGCGGGCGGGCCTGCGGGTGACAGCAGGCATCGGCTTGAAGAGGTCCGGGTCGACGCCGACCGGCACGAGGCGCATGCGATCGAGGCTCACACCCATATCGGCGTGGATGTCCTTGATGCTGTTCTCACTGACGACGACGATGCGCGGCATGCGGCTGGCGACACGCCCCTGCATCTTGACGAACGAGTACCACCTGCCGACGCTGTGGCGCTTGCGCCAATTCTTCTGATGAGCCATTTCCAGTGCCCGGTCGCGCGTGATCGGATGGTGCAGCGTGACGATCGTCGGGATGATCTTCTCGACCTGCAAGATGCCGTAACCCAGGCACTGGTTGTCGTGGACGAGGTCGAAGTCGTGCGTGCGCTGCTTCAGTTCCTTGAGCACGCGCACGCTGAAGCCCAGCGGTTCGCCGAACGTGCCCGTGCTGTGCGTCAACAC
>JAYTOR010000106.1:0-11957 GCA_043747685.1 Actinomycetota bacterium | reverse complement strand
GCCCGGTAGCGGCCGCCACGCAAATTCAGGGTGAGGCCAGCGTTCTATGAACCGGGTCGATCGGGGTGAGGGTTCCGACGGCCTCTTCGATCGCTTCGGCTGCGTCGAGGCAGTCGAGTTCACGCCAACGGCCACCGATGACCTGAACGCCGACAGGCATGCCGTTCGAAAGGCCCCCAGGGACCACCGCTGCCGGTAGTCCGAGGTAGTTGGCGGGCAGGATCGGCCGCATCAACTCGAACGTCGTCTCGCCAGTGACCTGTGACTGGACGTCGAAGCTGTGAGGAAACGCCGGCTGCGCCCAAACGGGGGAGAGGATCAACTGGTGCTCGTTCTGCCACGCATCCCATGCGGCCATCAACGTGAAGCGTTCGGCCTGGTCGGCGAGGAATTCGCCGAGCGACAACTCTGGGCGGCTGTCGGCGGCGCGATGGAGGAACAGTTTGGCGTCGTCGCCCATCACCATGTCGAGGAGCGGAAGCTGTTGACGGATCTCCGCCATCAACAGGCGCTGCCAGAGTTCGAGCACCCGTTCGTAGCTCGGCGGGACCGCCTCGACGACGTCGTACCCGGCGTTTGACAGGTGGTCGGCCGCTGCTCGGATCACCCCGGCGATGCCGGCGTCAGTCGAACCTCCGGGAGGCTCGGCCAGCAGCGCGACCGTCAACGGGCCGTCGTGGCGGGGGTTCATCAAGGGCACCGGCTGGCTCAGCGGATCACGTGGATGCGGCCCGGCAACGATCGACAGTCCGAGACGGACGTCAGCCACCCGCCTCGCCATCACCCCTTCGACGGCCATCTGCTGGAATGCGAGGATCATGCCGGGAGGTCCGACAACGGTCGCCGATGGCACTCTGCCGACCGTCGGTTTGATCGAGGCAACGCCACAGCAGTGAGCCGGGTTGCGCAGTGAGCCGCCGACGTCGTTGCCGAGTCCGAGCGGGCTCATACCACTGGCCAGCGCAGATGCTTCACCGCCGCTCGAGCCGCCGGCCGTGACGTCGGGATTCCACGGGTTTCTGGTGATGCCGTGCAGTGATGATTCCGTCGTCACCCGCAGTCCGAGGTCCGGCAGGTTCGTACGGCCGATCGGGATCGCGCCAGCGCCGCGCAGCCGCTCGACGACCGGAGCATCCCGGTCAGCGATCGCCTGGGCGAAGGCAACGATCCCGGACGTCGTCGGGGTTCCGGCGACGTCGATGTTCTCCTTGACGGTGACCGGGACACCGTGCAGAGCACCGAGCTCGTCACCATTGGCGACCGCTTCGTCCGCCGACTCAGCTGCCGTTCTCGCCTCGTCTGCGAGCACCCTGACGATGGCGTTGAGATAGCCGTTGACCTCCTCGATACGGGCGAGGTGGGACTCGATCACCTCGGCGCTCGTCACCTGCTTGGTGGCGATCATCTCAGCGAGTTGACCGGCACCATGGTGCCAGAGTGCTGCAGTCATTTTGTACCCCCTGTTCGTCGTGGTCGTGCGTTCAGCAAACGGGTGCCATTCTGCACGACGGCTGCGACACTGCTCCCACCATGTTGTCGAACCGCAGGAACCACCGATGAACAAATGGGTCGCAGGGGCACGGCCGAGGACCCTTCCGGCGGCTGTCGTACCCGTCGCTGTCGGCACGGCGTGTGCCGTTGGTGAGGCTGCGCAGGGGATCATCTGGTGGAGAGTCGCAGCTGCCGGTGTCGTCTCGCTCGCCCTGCAGATCGGTACGAACTATGCCAATGACTACAGCGACGGCGTCAAGGGAACCGACGAGGTACGCGTCGGGCCAGTCCGGCTGGTGGCCAGCAAGCTGGCAACGCCCGGTGCCGTCAAGCGGGCTGCACTATTTGCATTCGCAATCGCCGCCCTCGCCGGCTTGGCGTTGACGATCGCCGTCGGACCGATCCTGCTGGTGGTCGGGGCAGTGGCAATTGCCGCCGGCTGGTTCTACACCGGTGGCAGCCATCCGTACGGCTACTACGGTTTCGGCGAACTCTTCGTCTTCGTGTTCTTCGGTCTCGTGGCGACGGTGGGAACGACATACGTGCTGCTCGAACGGGTGACAGCTCTCGCCGTGCTGGCGGCTGTACCAGTCGGTTTCCTGGCGTGTGCACTACTCGTGATCAACAACCTCCGGGACATCCCGACCGACACGGTGGTCGGCAAGAAGACGTTGGCTGTCCGCATCGGCGATGCCAAGACACGCTGGCTGTATGTCTCGCTTGTCTGCCTGGCAATCATCGTCGGGGTGGTTTGCGCCTTCGGCGGGCGGCCTTGGGCGGCAATCGTGCTGCTCGCAGTCGTGCTCGCCGTCGCCCCAGTCAGGACCGTGCGCAGTGGGGCAAAGGGGCGCGAGCTGATCGGCGTGCTCGGCGGCACCGGCCGCCTGCAGTTGGCCTTCGGACTACTGTTGACCGTCGGGTTGTCCATGCGTTGAGCTGCGCAGTTCGGGCCGAACCCAACTCAATCCTTGAGCCCGTCGAGCCACGGACGCACGATGTCGAGGAACTCAAAGGGTCGTTCGAGGTGAGCACTGTGGCCCGCATCGGCAATCGACGCGAAGTGTGCGTATCGTCCAATCCTGCGAGCCGTCGCTCGGCCGATTTCCGTGAACTTGTCGTCCAACGCTCCAGCCACGACGAGCACGGGCATGGTCAACCCGCTGAGACGTTCCCACAGTGGCAGTTGCGTCCCGGTGCCTGCGAGGCGCAGGCTCGAGGCGAGGCCCGCCGCAGTATTCGTGCAGCGATCGGCACGGTCGGCTTCGTCATACGGCAACGTAGCGAACAGCGGGTTCTGCAACCACTGCTCGATGAATGCAGCCGTACCAATCGACTCGATACGACTGGCGAGCGCTTCGTCGGCGGCACGGCGAGCAGCGCGCTCCCTGTCATCGGCAATTCCGGGGGTGCCGCTGAGCAGGACCAGTCCGGCGACGATTTCGGGCCGTTGCAACGCAACATGCAGCGCAAAGCGCGCGCCCATCGAGTACCCGATGTACACCGCCGGCCCGCCGGCATCAGCGATCGCCTCGGCTCCCCGCGACAGCGAAAGCCGTTGCGTCGCCGCAGCGCCGTGACCTGGCGCGTCGACTGCGTCCACTTGGTGGCCGTCGCCCAGTGCTTCTGCGATTGCACGCCAACTTCTCGACGTCTGGGTGAAGCCGTGGATCAACACGACGTGCTGACCGCCGACACCGATCGGGCCGGCGACCTGGCCTGGGTCCGAACCGGCCGCCATCACCACCCGGCAGATGCCTTCGCTGCCAGATTGGTCAGTACCGTCTTGAACGTCTCGGAGTCCTGCGCGCCGGGAATCGACCATCTGCCGTCGATGACATACGTCGGCACGGCGGTGATACCGAGTTGTTCGGCGAGCGCAAGTTCTGCTTCGAGTTCGACGACCCCGTCGTTCGACTCGAGGAAGTCGAGGATCTGCTGTCGATCGTGCCCCAGTTCAGCAGCGAGCTCGGCGAGCTCGGCCGGGTCGCCAATGTCACGACCTTCGACGAAATAGGCGAGCATCAGCTGCTCCTTCATCGCCGCCTGTGCCTCGCGGCCGCCTTTCAACAAGGCCCGGGCGATCAGGCGGTGGGCGAGTCGCGTATTCGCCCGCAATGCTTTGTCCATGTGGAAGTCGAGCCCCTCTGCGGCGGCAACGCCGGTGATGTTGTCGATGATCTGCTCAGCGCGCTCCGGCCCGCCGAATTTCTTGGCGTAGGCCTCGATCACCGGCTGCGTCTTGCCGGGCGAGGCAGTGGGATCGAGCTGGAATGGCTTGAACTCGACCTCGATCTCGATCGAGGGATCGAGTTCGGCGAGCGCCCGCTCGAATCGGCGCTTGCCGATGTAACACCACGGACAGACGACATCAGACCAGATTTCGACCTTCATATTGCGAACGATACGCCGATCGGCTGCCGGTGCGTCGAGAGGGAGGGGCGAAAACGGCGGGCTCCGGGCAGACTGGCACGATGGCGACACTGCCTCCCACGACAGCAACCTTCGCACCGACATCGTCGGCGGCAGCGCAGCCGACAAGCCCGGCTGACAACGCCGCAGCATTCTGCGCCACGCTCGTCGACGAGTGGGTTCGCGGCGGAGTCCGCCATGCGATCATCGCACCAGGTTCACGCTCGACACCGTTGGCGATGGCGCTCGCCGATCGCCACGAGTTGACCGTCGATGTCTTCCACGACGAGCGGGCGGCCAGTTTCGCCGCGCTGGGGGTCGGCCTGTCGACGAATGTGCCGGCCGTCGCCATCTGTTCGAGTGGAACAGCCGCAGCCCACTTCCACGCAGCGGTCATCGAAGCCCATCAGTCGTGTATACCGATGATCGTGTGCACGGCCGACCGGCCGCCTGAACTCCGCGACGTGGGCGCGCCGCAGACGATCGATCAGACGCATCTGTTCGGCCGTTCGGTGCGTTGGTTCTTTGAGCCGGGCGTCGCCGACGAATCACAGCGCGGCACATGGCGCTCGATCGCCTCACGCGCGTTGATCGATGCCAGCGGTCCACTTCCAGGTCCCGTTCATCTGAACCTCGCGTTCCGCGAGCCGCTGCTCGGATCCGCCGGAGCGTTGCCGCCGGCGCGGCAGCACGCATGGCACACAGACGCACCATCGGAGCCGATACCGACGGAGCAGGCGATTGCCGCTTTCTCCCAGTTGCTGAGCGCCGGCAGAGGTGTCATCGTCGCCGGGCGCGGGGTCGATGATCCAGTCGCGGTGCATCGATTCGCTTCCACGCTGGGATGGCCGGTGTTGGCAGATCCGCGTTCTGGCTGTCGCACGCCCGAGGACACGACCGTCGCGGCCTACGACTCGATCCTGCGCAACCTGTCGTTCGCCTCCTCGCACAAACCGGCTGTCGTGGTCCATCTCGGCGAGCCCCCGGCATCGAAGGTACTGTCGCAATGGCTTGTCAGAAGCGGTGCACGACACGTGCAGATCGGCGCAGCGTCCACGTGGATCGATCCGGATCATGCCGTCGAGATGCGCATCACCGCTCGTCCGAGCAGGGTGCTGGACAGCACAGTGACGTCATTGCGAGCGACGTCATTGCGAGCGACGTCATTGTCACTCGCTCCGACAGACCTCGATCAGACCTCGTGGCTCGTCGACTGGCGTCGCGCCGAGGTGTTGGCCCAGTCGACGCTCGACGGTCAGTTCGGCAGCGATACGGCATGTGTCGAGGAGCCCGGGATTGCGAGGGCCGTCTACGGGTCTGTCCCGAGCGGCGGCTCGCTGGTCGTCTCGTCGTCGATGCCGATTCGAGATGTCGAGTGGTACGGAGCGCCGCGATGCGGGCTCACCGTCTACTCGAACAGGGGAGCGAACGGTATCGATGGCGTCATTTCGACAGCGATCGGTGTCGCCATCGGCTCGGGTGCCCCGACCGTGCTGTTGATCGGCGACGTCGCCCTTCTACACGACTCGTCTGCGCTCGTCGCCCTCGCCCGACGTGAGATCGATCTGACGGTCGTCGTCGTCGACAACGACGGCGGCGGCATCTTTTCGTTCCTGCCGCAGGGATCGACGCTACGGAGCGACCGCTTCGAGCAGCTCTTCGGGACCCCGCACGGCACCGACCTCGTCGCCCTCTGCCGGGCGCATGGGTTGCAGGCGTCGGCCGTTGCAACCTATTCGGCGGTTCGTGCAGCGGTATCCGGCGGGGGACTCTCGATCACGGTCGTACAGACGAATCGGGTCGCCAACGTGATAGCCCACGACACCGTTCACGCGGCAGTCAGCCTGGCGATGGACGACGCCGGTAGGTGACTGTCGTCGCCTCATGACAGCGCAGCGCTGTCCACTGGCTATGGTCGGGTCGATGGACGCCAAGGCGCTCACCGACTTCGACCTCTTCGCCGACGCCGCTCCTGCGGATATCGCCGCGTGGGCACAGCGGCTGACCTCGGTGTCATTCGGAACCGGTGAGCCGATGATGCGTGAAGGAGGCGTTTCCGACGCCTTCTATGTCGTGTTGAGCGGTGAGGCGATCGTCACGCACCGGGTCGGCCCGGCTCCCGAAACCGTTGGCACGCTGCGCTCCGGTTCCATCATCGGTGAACTCGGCCTCCTCCGCCAACGCTTGCGGGCGGCCACGGTGCTCGTGACCAACCCGATCACGGCGTTGCGAGGCGACGCCGATGCCTTTGCCGAGTTGTTGGCGATCGCCGGGGTGCGTCCGCGACTCTCCAAGATCGTCGCTGGTCGACTCGCAGGGTTTGCTCCGATCACGCCGGTCCCGCTGAAGAGCGGGCATGTCATCGGTATGCGCGCCGGCCTACCGTCCGATCGCCCGTATCTGGCAGACGCCATCAAACGGATGTCGGCTGAGTCGCTCCACCGCCGATTCTTCAGCGCCGGTGTTCCCGACCACCTGATCGACTACCTCGTCGACATCGACTATGTCGATCACTTCTCATGGGTTGCTCTCGAATCACCGTCTCCGGAAGCGACACCCATCGGCTCGTGTCGCTACATCCGCTCGTTCGACGATCGACGCAAAGCGGAAGTCGCCTTCGGCATCGTCGACGAATGGCAGGGGAAGGGCATCGGCACGGTGTTGATCGGCGCACTGGCGATCGCCGCGTCGATCACCGGCATCACCACCTTCACCGCGACCGTGCTGTACGACAACCAACCGATGCGTTCGATCTTCAATCGGGCCGGTGCGCACTGGACACACCTGGAACCCGGGGTCCTGAACACCGAGGTTCCAGCTGCCGGGTATCGGGACGTGCTGTCGCCAGGCGTCCAGCAACGACTGGCCACCGTCTCCAGCGACATCATCTGGGGTGCCGGCACGATGCTCTTCTGATCTGCGCGCCTGTGAGCGGTTGGCTGCTCTGCGCTCGTCCGATCTGCGGGTGCTCACCACAGGACGACAGCTGTGCCGGCGATCAGCAATGCCGGCAGACCGACGCGTAGGCCGATCTCGGCTGTAGCGACGGGCGGAGATGTGCACGTCGAGGCGGGCGACGGTGTCGCGCCGCAGCAAGCCGGAGAGTGCTCCGCTGATCACGAGCACTGGGCCGACGTTGACCCCGATCAGCAATGACCACACCGGAGAAGAATTGTGCAGGGACGACGATCCTGCGAGCACGGCCGGCAGGTTGTTGGAGACGTTCGAACCGACCACCCCGAACCCGAGGGCCCGCAGATTTCCGAGGATGCCGCCGGCGTCCAACAGAGGGCCTGTCCCGAGGTGCGGGGCAGCGCCGACGACCAACACGCTGAGACCGACGGCGACCAACATCGCAGAGTAGGGGACCACCTTCCATGCGACCGTCCGCATCAACGCCGTCGCCCAGACGGCGAGCGCAGTGACCGTCAACCGGGAATGCCGAGCGCATCGCCGGCCGTGAACCCGAGCAGGACGAAGCCGACGATCGGCAGCCTGTTCCGCAACGCGCGGTTGTCGACGTCACTGCCAACACCCAGAGCCAGAGCAGCAGGTGGTGGCCACCGCTGACCTTTGTCGCCAGTGACCGCTCGACACCGATCCGATCGAGCAGCACGGCGAGCGGTACGGCGAACAGCAGGAACAGCAGCGGATTGCGAAGCACCCGAAGCGCCTCGTAGCTGAGGTGCCAGCGGATGACACCGGTGGATACCCCGACCACAGCGGCAACGATCGGACTCGCCCACAGCGGCAGCCACGCAGGGCGGACGAACAACAATGCGATACCGATGACGAGGAGGACGACGGTCATGCAGTGAAGACGATGGTCATGGGTGCCGGCGACGACGATCGGTCAAGGCCGGATGAGCGCCGACAGCATTGCCTGGAACTTCGCCTGGGTCTCGGCCAGTTCAGCGTGCGGATCGCTGTCGGCGACGATGCCCCCGCCTGCGGACAATCGGGCGGTGCGGCGGTCCGGCGACAGCTCAGCGCAGCGGATCGCCACGGCCCACGTACCGTTGCCTTCGGCGTCGATCCATCCAACGGTGCCGCCGTAGCGCCCACGGTCGCGACCTTCGACCGACGCGATCAGTCGCAGTGCTGCGTCACGCGGGTGCCCGCCCAAAGCCGGCGTCGGTGACAGCGCACGCGCAAGCGTAAGGGCGTTCGGTGCGGGATCTGAAAGGCGGCCTTCGATCAGCGTGCCGAGATGCTGGACGTTGGCGACGGCGACGATCGACGGTTCGGGCTCCCAGTCGAGATAGCTGCACCATGGCAGCAGCGTGTCGTGTACGACGTCGATCACAACCCGGTGCTCGATCTGATCCTTCATCGAATCGATCAGGCCGGCGGCAATGCGTTCGTCCGTAGCGGGATCGCCGGTCCTCGGCGCTGTGCCGGCGACCGGATGCGAGCGAACGATGTTGCCGTGGCGTTCGACGAGCAGCTCCGGTGAGGCGCCGATGAAACCGTCTATCGAATATCGATAGCTGGTGGCGAAACTCGCTCTCAACCGGAGCAGCACTGCGTACACATCGATCGGGTGGTCGGAGGCGACGGCGATATCCCTGGAGATCACCGCCTTCGTCAGGTCACCTGCCCTGACGGCATCACGCGCCGTTCGGACGGCGTCGAGGTAGACCTCGGTCGGCGTCAGCGCTCTGACAACGTATTCCGCCGTCGACGGCTGTGGCGCCGCAGGTGCTGTGAGATCGACTTCGGCATCGTCGATGACCGTGATCCAGCGCTGACCATCGACTCCTTTGGTGACGGTCACGGCGGGGATGATCAGCTCGGCAGGGGCGCCCGGCACGAAGGGGAGTATGCCGATCGCTATCGGGCCACACCCTGGAGCACGGACGACATCATCACGGTCGATCGACGCCAACACTGCCGCCGCATCTCCGGCGTCGACCCGAGCGGCCACGCCACGACCGGCGACACCGACACCGGAACGAACGAACAGGAAGCCGTCGCCTCGGGCGACATCGTTGAGATCGACGTCGATACGCAGTGGACGGGTGACGGCTCTCACGGACGGTCGGTGAGATTCAGGAGCGGGTGCCGGTGAGGAGTTGGGTGATCCCGCCGCTGAGTTCGACGCGATGCGCATCGGCGAAGCCGGCCGATCGCAGCTTGGACATCATCTCCGCCGGCGGAGGAAGGTAGGCGACGCTCTTCGGGAGATAGCGGTAGGCGCCCCGGTCCGACAGCAGTCCGCCGATCTTCGGGACGACCTTGCCGAAGTAGATGCCGTGCCCCCAACGCACCAGCGGGTTGTGGGGGATACCGACGTCCAGCAGCGCGACCCTGCCGCCGGGACGCAGGACTCGGCCCAATTCGGCGAAGAACACTCCGAGATCGACGAGGTTGCGCAGCGCGAAGCCGCAGGTCACGCCGTCCACCGAGCCGTCAGGGATCGGCAGCCGGAGGATGTCGGCCTGCACCCGTGGTGATCCGCTGCGGTCGGCGGCGAGCATGCCGTAGGACACGTCGAACGAGAGCGGTACGAGTCCGGCTCTGCGCAACCCGACGCAGAAGTCGCCAGTGCCCGATGCCAGATCGAGTACGACACTGCCGGCGCGCAGTGACAACGAGTTGATCGCCCGCTTTCGCCAGCGCTCGTCGAGCCGAAACGTCATGATCCGATTCACCATGTCGTATCGGGGCGCGATGGTGTCGAACATCTCACGGACGGCAGCCGCCTTGGCATCGCCTGTTGGAAGTTCGGTTCGGTCCCATGCCTTCGGTTCGCTCACAGGGAACCGATCCTACGAGGATGGGCGAATGATTGACTTCACGTTTGCACCCGAAGTGGACGAGGTGCGTCTCAAGGTCCGCGAATTCATGGACACCGTCGTGAGGCCGCAATGGGAAGCGATCGACCAGGACGATCGCAGCGAGGTCGTCAAGACGATCGTCAAACTTCGCCACAGGGCACGCAACGACTGGGGTATCTGGCTGCCGCACATGCCGAAGGAGTGGGGCGGCATGGGGCTCGGTCCGACAGCGATGGCGGCGGTGAGCGCCGAGGCGGCGAGGGTCAGCATCGGGCCGTTCGTGATCAACGCTCAAGCGCCGGACGAGGGGAATCAGCACACGATCGAGCATTGGGGTACGGACGAGCAGAAGCAGAAGTACCTCCGCCCGCTGTGCGATGGAACGGCGAGGTCGTGCTTCGCGATGACCGAACCGGAAGTCGCAGGGTCCGACCCGACGCTGATCCGGACGCACGCCTACAGGGACGGTGACGAGTGGGTCATCAACGGCCACAAGTGGTTCATCTCCGGTGCTCGGGGGGCGAAGTTCGCCATCCTCATCGCTCGTACCGAGGAGGACCCGGATATCCCACAGGCTGCGAACTCGGCGTTCATCGTCGACCTGCCGTCACCCGGCTGGGAAATGGTCCGCGACGTGCAGACGATGAGCGGCGGGCACAACCACGCTGAGATCATGATCTCCGATCTGCGGGTGCACAAGGACAACATGCTCGGCGGCCAGGGCCAAGGGCATCTCCTCGGCCAGTACCGCCTCGGACCGGCACGCCTGGCCCACTGCATGCGCTGGATCGCCCAGTGCGAAACGGCGCTCGACATGATGGTCGCCCGTTCGCTCGATCGATACTCGCATGGGTCGTTGCTCGCCGAAAAGCAGGGCATCCAGTGGCTGATCGCCGATTCGGCGATGGAGATGTACCAGTGCAAGCTGATGGTCCTACACGCTGCCTACAAGATCGAGAACAAGCTCGACTTCACTTCCGAAGTGTCGATGGCCAAGCACTTCGTCGCCAATTCCCTCAACCGCATCATCGACAGGGCGATCCAGGTTCACGGCGCCCTTGGCTACTCGACCGACACGCCGTTGGCGCACATGATGACCCAGGCCCGCTGGGCACGATTCGCCGACGGTGCTGACGAAATCCACCAGATGCGCATCGCCCAGCGGACGATCGCCGCATGGAAGGACAACGGAACGACCAAAGCAGCGACCGGCGACCTTCCGCTCTGACGACTGCTAGATACTCCAGATGTCGACGTGCAGGATCTCGTCCCGACCGGCGACCCTGGAGGCGAATTGCTGGGTGATCTTGGCAACGACCTCCGACGCCGTCGAGCCCGAACGCGAGACGCCGACAGCGACCATTCCCGACATCGCTGCAGCCGAGAAGCTCGTGCCGGATCCTGCCGCGTACCCGTCGAAACGGTCCGGCGGGTTGTCGCGCAGGGGATTCTCGACGCCTGACACGAACACCGAGGTCCAGTGGCCGGCAGTCGCCACGAATTGTTCGCCTGCAGGCGGCCGGTTCGAATAGGCGGCCATCTTTGCGGTCGCGAAATCATTCTTGTTGGCACCTTCGAGGTCGAGCGCAGCGACGCCGAGCACGCCGGCGATCGCCGCAGGGTAGAGCGGTCGCCTGGTCCCTTCGTTGCCGGCCGCGGCGATGACGGCGACGTCGTCCGGCACGCGTGAAAGCGCATCGACGATGACCATCGGAGGCGCGTCGCCGTTGGTGTAGCCGCCCACGCTGAGATTGATGATCTGCGCACCGGAAGCGATGGCTCGGTCGATACCAGCGGCAAGTTGCGATTCCAGCCCGACACCGTCGGAATCGAGTGCCCGGATCATGATGATCTCCGCGCCGGGTGCGACCTGGCGGATCACTCCGGTGACGAATGTCCCGTGCCCAGCTTCGAGATCGAGCGAGTTCGGGTCGACCGTCGGATCAGTCGACTTCGACGTGTACGTGCGAAGTGCATCGGTGTCCGCCTGGTCGACGGTGATCTCGTCGAGCCATGAATCGGTGAGCGCCTCTGAGGCGATTCCGTTGTCGACGACGGCGATGCGGACGCCCCGACCGCGTTCGAGGTCGTCCCGATGTGGACCATCGGGGCGGTCGGCGGGCTCGGGGTCGTCGCCCTCACGACAGATGATGTGGCCGTTCTGGTTCGTCCAGAACACGTGGTCGACGGAGGCGGCATCTTTGCCGTACTTCTCGGTGATCTGTTCGACGACCGTCAGGGCATCGACCGATTTGTCGACCGTCGTCAAAATGGTCA